>JBBRUI010000042.1:0-20233 GCA_038247945.1 Bacteroidota bacterium
CGGTGGAGGATAAAGTCCCGGCGGCGAATGTGTTGTTGTCGAACGTTTCTGATGTGACCGTGTTGCCATTATAGATGTACTGAGTCGACGATGAAGCAGAATTGTTAGCAAGCGTAAAAACATTACTGCTTCCGACAACATTGCCCGTTACAATCGAATAGAAAACACCATAAAGGGTTGAACCATGGGCAGTGCCTCCCCCGCCGGCATTATTTATTGTGTTATAGCTGACGGAGGGATGAGTAACATAGATGAAGTAGGCGCCATACGTTGTTGTCGCAGAGCCGCCGCCAAAATTCTGGATAGTGTTTCCCGCGCCCGATTGGCCAATAGTGATCGTCGAGTCGTACATTGCAGTGGCGCCTCTGCAGACTACTCCGGCGTGAACATTCGAAACGCTGTTACCCACAATCGTAACGTTTCTGTTAACGCCGCTTGCGGCTGTAACTGTTACGCCGGTCGCGGAGGAGACAGTCGAGGCTCCGTTGCCGACGTAAACACCGATCACATAAGCACTGGTCCCTTTGGTCATTGTTACAGTGCAGTTCTGTATCGTTACATACTGACAACCATCTGTTCCGCTTGGCTTGTGAAAGTAATATCCATATTCAATCCCCTGATCGGACGCGGCGAGATTTATGCCATTGAAGGTAATATAATCAGTGCCCGAGAACTGAATTATTCCGTCTCCTAACCCGCCGAGAGTTGATGTGGCGTTTGAGCCGGCATCAGTGCGTGTGACCAGAGGATTAGCCCCAGCACCGCTCTTTTGGAAACCGATTGGATTTCCTGATGTGCCGGTTGCGGTCACAGAGATCATCGAGCTTATCGAGTCGGTGTACCCGGCGGCGACATTGAACGTAACGCCGCCCGCACCAACACCTACTGTGTTCAGGTCAGCGACTGCGAGCGCGATGGTCGCGTAATCACCGGGAATTGTTTTCGTGCCCGAGAGTTGTGCAAACATGGATTGAGCCGAAAGCAAAACAACTGCACTCAGCAAGCAAACAAAAATAGAAAGACGCTTCATGGCGTTTCTCCTTAGGGGGTTAATGAATGTTGAATTATTGTTTGATTAAAAATCGGATCGTACTAAGCGATGGGAGGCGTTACTCGAAGTAATTCACGGCTCCCAATAATATCAATCAGTATTCTAAATTCGTAATCGAAGAAGTTAAGCAGTAAAAGATTTCCCCAAGCGCCTGAAGAAAATTTTGAAGTGTGTATTTGGAAAAAGAAAATTGGCGAAGTGAAGGGAATGTCAACATCAACCGTACGCCTGTATGAATATAGCTCATTTCAAAGATGATTGTCAAGAAAAAAGACAGCCCCGGCTCTACGAAAAAACCAGGGCTGCTCAAGGAATCATATTATTTCATCAGCATCCCCGATACAAACATCGGGACTCTTGCATGTTCCTAGTCTTACCTGAGCAATAGCCCCGATACAAGACATCGGGACTATTGCACGTTCATAGTCTTATCTAAGCAATAGCATTTTCTTCACGTCCGTACGGGTTCCGCTTTGCAGGCGATAAATGTACATACCGGAGGCAAGAGAAGATCCGCTCAGACGCACTTTGTAATACTGTCCGGCTTCAGCGATACCATCGAAGAGCGATGCCACTTTCTGGCCGAGAACGTTGTAGACATCAAGAGTTGCGCGTGCTGTGTTTTCCACCGAGAACTTGATGATGGTTTCCGGGTTGAAGGGGTTCGGATAGTTTTGTTTCAACGAGAATTCCCGCGGGGCAAGCTCAACAACACTCGTGAGAACATCGACGTGAACAGGCTCTGTGAAGTGGATGGCACCATCGAGGTCCATTTGCTTTAACCGATAGTACCATGAGCCGCTCTGCGTTGTGTTGTCGATGAATGCATATTGGTGCGGTTCATTCGTTGTGCCATGCCCGGCAATAAAGCTGTTCGGGATGCTGACAAAACTTCCGGTTGCGACCTGGGATTTCTGTACTTCGAAACCGTAGTTGTTAATCTCAGAGACGGTTCCCCAACGTACATTCACGAGGCCATTGGTATTGATGACTGCATTCAGGTAGGCGAGTTGAATGGGGAGAGGGATCGATAACTCATCAGCACCCATATATGGCGCCTGGTTGTCGCGGGTCTGGTTGTCGAAATCGACCGTGACGAGTGCGATAGGCGTACCTTTCAGGGTCATGTCGCCGTTATGCACATTGTCAAGATGCAAATTCGTGGGGCTGACGAATGTTGTTGCATACGATATAGAGTTTACATCGCCGGCCGAAGCTGCCTGCCAACCCGCGAGAGTGTAGCTTGTGGAATTAATCAGTCCTATCGCTAACGGGTCGGACGCAAAGAGATCATTGAAGTTAGAATTGAAATTCAACGTGCCATTTGTTCCCTGGCACCCCACCGCATGATTGACTGAGCCGCCACCTGTTCTTGTGTTCGACAAAATATTGTCGTAGATGTTAATTGTCGAACCGGGAGAGGTTGCCGTATTATCTCCTCTCAGAAATCCGTAAGAACCGATCCCACCGCCGGAGGTACCACTTACGTTGACTGTGTTATGGTAATAGAAATTATTATTTCCTACGTCTCCCGCAACAACCATGATGCCATTGAACTGTGTGTTTGTGTTTTCGCCGGCTCCAAGAGAGAGCATATTATTGACGATGTAGCCTTCGCTGATAAACCTGACAAGTATTCCGCAAGCAACAGGAGGTTGTCCCGCCGTCGTGCCGGTTGACTTGTTCTTGATATCATAAACGTTGTTGTTGGCAGCCACACCTCTGAAGTTGGTGAGAAATATGCCTGCTGCGGAATTCATGGTGGCAAACGCAGTCGTATTTTCCGCCGACAGATTGTAAATGGTATTACCGGAAATGAGAGTTGTATAAAAGGTCGACCCGGACCAGACACTAATTCCCGCAACCGCCTGGCTGCCGGCACTAAGTCCCGATACGACGCCACTCATGGTGGAGAGGTTAGAGATACTGTTGTTCGTCATAACGACACTATCTCGGGGACTTGTCAGGTAAATCCCCCTCGTTCTTGCCGTCGTTCCTGTGTTTGTCCCCGCGATGTTTGCGATCGTATTGCCGGTAATTGTCGCAATTCCATTGCTCACAGTGACACCGGTGATTGTCACATTACCGGAATTGCTCCACGTGCCCGTTGCATTTGGTCCGCTACCGCCGATGAAATTTCCGGAGATTGTCATGTTCGTATCGGCAGATGACCCAATAGTGATTCCCGCCTGTGTTAGTGTGGATATGGTGCTATTGTATAAGTGATTGTTGGTTATAATCCAATCAGGTCCACTTCCGGTTGAACCCAAACTTATTCCGGTGGAATTGAAGTTACTAATCTGATTATTCGAAACAGTATTGCCCCTGTTCGGCGCGCCTGAGGTTCCACTGGAATAAACACCGTTCGAGATCGTGTTCGGCGCGTCAGTTCTTCCTCGGATGTTATTATAAAAAAGCGAATCAAAAGAATTCCCAACTGTACCTGTCGAGGTGTTAAAGAACACCGCGCCTGTCGTTGTCAAAGTTGCCTGGCTTTCAATGTTCAAGTTTCGAAGAACATTGTAGGTTGCATCATCCGCGAAGCGAATAGCGCATCCGATCGTGGCCGCGCTTCGTGTGTTCCTTATTGTCCATTCGTTTGAGCTGCCTACCCCTCCGGGTCTTCCATCCAAAACAAAATAATCTGCCCCAACAAAGTTGATGACCGGAATAGAGACACCGGAGCCCGGGTCGCCTTCAGTAACTTTGGTCGTTACGCCAGCAGCAGGTCGAATAGTCACGATGTTGGGTGCTCCTCGCAATAGTCCTGTATTGTTGAATTCGTTGAATACCACCGGCAGCGTCTCGGTCGTCCCGTCATAGGTACTGGTCAATTCGAAGACGACATTACTTGCTACCTCGGAACTATGATTGTTGAGGAGAGTCGCGACCGCTGTAAGATTGGTATAGTCTCCGCCTGTCCCGACTGTGTAGGTTCCGCTAACGGTTGGGACAATCGCGTAACTGTTAATTCCGCCGGTAAGTGGAAAAGCAGACGACGTGAGGGCGACGCTCGACGGCGCTGAATTGAATGAGCCGGTGTTAATGCCGACATTTGGAGGAGCGACGAGATCCTGCGCCACAACAAAATACTGCACGATTTGTCCGGTTGCTACTCCTGTGCCGCCGTTCAAGAGTGAGTAATCAATTGTGAAGCTAAACGGTGATCCGCCACCGCCTGCTGCTTCATTGAATTTCCAGCCGTCTGTTCCGCTCGTGTTGTTGTTATACGTGTTTGCGTCTGTTGACCGTTTGTAGTAGACCCGTGGACGCGTTCCGGAAGTTATGTTCACACCGCTTGCATCGGTGATGCCCACGCTTGAAAAACTCCTGTTACTTGTACCAATTGTGTTTGCCAACAGGGTGTAGGAGATAACCGGCCCTGTTAGGTCGGCTGGAATTCCGGCGAACTCATCAGCGCCGATATCGGGTGTTGCCGCGTTTCGGGCATCGCCGTCGTAATCAGTTGTGATGGCGATCGGGGTTGACACCGACGATCCGCCGCTCTCCAGTTGCGTTGGTGTTGCGGTATTTATATGTAGATTATATGGCGTGCTCGCGACATTGATGAACGGGGGATTCTCAGAAACGCTGTTCCCGTCTCGAGGCGAAACGCGAGATTTGTAGGCTGCGAACGTGGAGTCGGCATTGGAGACGCTTGCAGTAGTCCCTTCTCCGTAAAAGTATCGTCGCACTCCCGCTCCCGGATTCACATAGAAGTCATTGTTGTTCGATTCATTTGCATACGTTGTCAATGTTGCACTCGACCGGCGGTATGCAACGGTTCCTCCTCCTGTCGGACCCGGATCGGAAAGATTCACCACGACATTGTTACGCAATTCCACGATTGGGGTTGTCGAGGCATAGATCCCTGATGTGCCAAATGTTGTTGCGGATGTGCTCGCCGCGTTCAGATAGATTGAGTTGTAATAAGCACCAACATTCGTCCCGCTACTAATGTAGATTCCAGCTATACCGTGTGAACTGGTTGATGTAAGCGCACGCAAGTCTGAAATGAAATTATTGAACACCCTGACCGTTGCAGCAGTAGCAGTGTACACTCCGTACACTACAGGCGATGTCCCGGCTGTGGTGCTTTGATCATATACGTTGTTTCGGTAAATGTTGTTAGTAGAACCTGCGCTGTTGTAAATGCTATAGAGTGAGCCGCCCGCAGTCGTATTACCGTGTACCGTGTTATCAAAAATCTCACAGTTTGCCGTTGATGCCGGAGAATTGTACAGGCAGTACATTGATCCTGTGGCTGACCGGGTGTTGTTGATGACGGCGTTGTTGTAAATTTTCACCGAGTCAACAACCGAGCCGGATTCATACAGACAGTACATAGCCCCGGTTCCGGGTGATGAATTCCCTGATACTGTGTTTCCATACATGTTGATCTTACTTGGTGAGGTGGTAGAATAGAGCAAATACATCGCACCTGACGTTGCAGTAGGGTAGGTGCAACCGGTAACAGTATTATTGTACATGTTTACAACATTGCCGGTTCCACTCCCCATCCCGTTGTTGATAGCGTAAATTATGCTTGTTGTGCCGCCACCCGTGATCGTCACTGTATTGCCAAAGATATCGACGTTTGAATTAGTTCCGATCGAGGTGAATATCCCGTAGAGCGTAGTTGTTGTTCCTGCACCACTGTTAATAGTGTTATTCGCCAGCTTCAGGTTGTTTTGATAGATTGCATATATGCCGTAGGCCGTCGTCGCGCCGCCGCCGTAATTCGTAATTGAGTTCCCATTCGAAGCTGCTCCTACCTCAATATTCTGATCGTAAAAATCATAAGGTGTCGTAGCCGCAAAGCCCCGCAATTGAACACCACCGTAGGAATTTGATATCGTGTTGTTATACAGCTTGATATCTTCGCTGCGACCTCCGGTTGAGGTCACTGTTACCGTTGCTGTTCCGGAAACGTTCGAGACGAAAACGCCGAACGAATAAATCGCAGCTTTATTGAGTGTGATCGTGCAGTTCTGGATCGTGATATTCTTGCAAGCGTCTGTCGCAGAGGCTTTCTTCAAATAGTAGCCATACTCCATCATCCCGGTGCCGGTAAACGCTGCATCTGTCTGGACATCAATTCCATTGAACGTAATGTAGTCGCCGCCATTAATAATGACAATACCATCACCATGAGAACCGATTGTCGTGGTTGAAGCAACTGTTCCCGCGGTCAGCGGTACGATCTTGGGATTCGCTCCGCCACCGTTCTTCTGAAAAACAATCTGATTGGACGATGTTCCGCTTGCTGTAATTTCCGGAGGGTTCTCGGTAAATGTTTGGCCGGCAGTGACGTTGAACGTCACGCCACCTGCGCCCACTCCGCTTGTGTTGATTGCGGTGATGGCGTCAGTGAACGAGGCAAAATTATCGCCTCCCGTTGGTAGGGTATTGTCGATAGTCTTCGTGCCGCTGATCTGAGCAAAGATCAATTGCGCCGAGAGTAACAAGCAGGCGCCTAACGCCAGATTTGTAGACGAACGTTTCATGCGAGTTCTCCTTCCGAAGATTTGTGAGATGTTATCGTAGAACAAAACCCAGGAATGCGTAATACGGCGAAAAGGATGTGCGGAAAGAACGAGATGAACTGCGGATTTTCAGGAATGTATTGACCCTATTCGCCTGCTTGAATATTGAAGATTTCACAGTGAGAGTCAATACAAAAAACAAGACATCTATCGCATAAGTATCATTCGTTTCATCTCACTCGCGCCGGAGGTTGCTGTGAGTCTGTAGAAATATACCCCGCTCGATAGTTGGTTCCCCTGCGTGTTTCGTCCATCGAACCCGACCGAGTAACTGTGGCCGGCTTCAGCAATCTCATTAAAGGGGAGCGCAACGGTTTGTCCGAGCAGATCATAAATCCGGATCGAGACATGCGAGGTGGTAGGGACCGAGAAGTTGATTGTTGTTGAAGGGTTGAACGGGTTGGGATAATTCTGAGAGATCGAAAAATTCTCAGGCTTTATTTCGGCTGTTACATCCGTTGTCGTTTGCAGGTACACGGCATCTGAGTAGGAGACTCCGCCGTCGAGGTCGATTTGCCGGAGCCGGTATTGCCAGTTCCCTCCAACCGGAGCCTGTTCGGCGAACAGATACGAATGATGTCGAAGAGTTGTCCCGTGACCGGCGATGAAGCTATGTGGGATTGTGACAAATTCGTTGCCCTCGTATTTTCGCTGCACCTCAAACCCATAATTGTTTGTCTCGCTCAACGTTGTCCAGCGAACTGCAACGCTATCATGCGTTGCGTTGAACGATGCCCGGAGAGAGGCGAGTTGCACCGGAAGTGCTGACCGGCTAAAAACAAATTTGGCGGTAACGGGAATATGGTCGGACGCAGCATGCAGCGCGTTAGCAATGCTGTCCGGAACGGCCGCGTTCGGCAAACGGTTGATTGAATCATTGAAATGATTCCCATCGTTGCCGTACGCCTGATAGCTCGAAGCGATCAGGTTATCGGTCAAAGAGGAAGATGTGAGAATAATATCAAACCGGTCATCCATGCCGCCGTTACTCCCTCCACCAAAGCTTCGCACGCGGGGAGATTGGGTATGATACAATGCGTACGCCGAATTATTCCATGTGCCTGTAAGATTGAGAGGATCGACTGCGCGTCCGTTGTCATTCGCTTCGCTGCCGATAAATTTTTGCCACGCCGGTTCGCTGCTGTTATAAATATTGTAATCGCCCAGCAGAATGAAGTTCGTCCCCGGGGGAAAATTATTCAGGTGGGTTCGCAGTGCAGTTGCTTCCGATAGCCTGATCTGCTCGTTTGCGGAACCAGTGCTTGCCTTCAGGTGAAAGGAGTAGACACGGATCTGTTCACTTGAATATATGGGGCGAACAACATATTCCGCGATATCGCGCAAACTGGTTGTAATGTAAGAGTAACCGACAACTTCACACTTATCTGTGCGGAAGTATAATCCGTTATCCGTGTCCGGACCATCATTGAAAGAAACGAAATCGAAAAGTCCCGGTGCAACAATGTTCAGGACGTTGGTGTAAAAATCCGTCATGCCACTGCTGCTTGTCATTTCCTGAACCACGAGGATATCCGGTTTTAGCCCGTTCATGATCTTCCGGAATTCCGGATTGCGAGTGGCAGAAGTGGAGCCGGGATAGTTCAATAAATTATAGGAGACAACACGGAGTGTGTCGTACGCCTGAGCGGTTGCGCCGGACCGACAGAGGAGAAGAACGAAGAGTGTGGTGAAGAATATTTTGACTGAAGCACAAAAAACAACGCGCCGGGTAAAGCTCTTACAAAAAAGAATAATACAATTGTCCCAAGTTATTATCAATTGCTATGGTTCAATGTATGAAACCCGGCTCTCAATAACAATCTATGTTGAATTGTTTGATAATGAGAACTTAGTTTCGACGATCTTCCAGTTTTTCCCGGGGAGTTGCCTCGTGCATGTTCTCGAGCAGCATCGTGCGGAGTGTTCGATATTCTCTATAGAGATTAAGGCTGTACTCGCGCAACAGAGCGAGTTCATCTTGTTCGGAAAGATCGTCAATGGAAATCTGAATCCTGCCCTCACGCCGCTGAATTTCCTTCAGCTTCGTAACAACAAGCGCATTCAAATGGGGATCAAGATTGTTAAGGTTACGGAAGTAATCTCCCATACAACTCTCCTGTGTATTTTTAGTATGTGTGAAGCTCAGAAGTCCGGACGGGACGAGATGAGACGGGGGAACAGCGCACAAGTTTTTTATTGCGTGACGTAAGATAGGGTCTACACTTTCGGGGCGGTGTACTGCCGCGCACGGAATTGAGGCTCTGCTTCGTTGCCAGGAATTACGTAAGAAAGAAATAGAGAAGAGTGACGTGTATGTGAGATGAGAAACGAAAAGAGCCATCCGCCCGGATGGCTCCCTCGTGTAAGGGTCAGTTCAATGCACTTGCGGAGTGATTCACCGTACGGACGTCGATGTTAACCAGCGAACGGCCTGAGCTTTCAGCCTGCTCAAGCCTCTTCAAGATTTTCCAGATCGTCCTTTCCGAAATCGTAATGTTGTGTTTCTCTTGTAAGATTGCCTTCAACCGACGCTGACCGAATCCTGTTTGTTCCTTCAATCGCTTAAGTAACTGAACGCTGGATTCAGGCGTGGCACTCGGAAAATTATGCGGGCGTCGTGATTGATCCACAAGGCTCTTTGAATCGCAGGCGGATTGACGGTATCGTTTCAACCATTTATAAAACGTCTTCCGGCTGATCGCAAAGTGCTTGCATACTTCCTGTGCACTGCCGGTTTCCTCGTAACAAATCATCCATGCCAGCCGCGGATGAAGCGAAGAAACCTGATCGTTTGACTGAGGGAAATTTGCTTTATTGTCTTGCACCATGTATCCCACCTATGAATGTTATGACTGTTTGTTATGTGAATTTCTTTTTCGCAACTGAGTCTTTTGCTGCGACATAAGGGGATGGGGGTGAGCTTGTCGTTTTCAAGAAAACTCTCTCCAGCACTGCCTTCTCTCGCCTCTTCACGTATCTCTGTTTCACCCAACGTGCCAAAGTTACTCTTCCGTCTCCCAGGCGGTAGAAAGTTAGGCTGATCGAATCAAAACATGGGATTTTGTAAATGTTTGTAATTCTGCAAGGTGAGTTGAAGAAAAGGCAGAGGTTACAAAAGAGAGTGTTTGTGTTCATACTACACGTGGCTTGTAGATTTTACAGACACGCGGAAGAAAAAATGCTTCAATGTTCTGTATCAAGGAATTTGACTGCCGGAACCTGTATACTTGAAGCAGATTGCCTCACGCCACCGTTCACCACTGAGTTTCCTTTTGGTCATCTCCATAAAGAGAACGTTATTGTTTTTATCGCTCGTCGCGACATTGCTGATAATTGCAGGATGGTCGGTAGAATACTATGCTTCAATCTGCAAGCCTGAGGAATTCCAGAATAAAGATTCCCACGGAATCATCCGGATGTTCTATTTGGATGGCGAAGCGAACATCCCGACATGGTTTCAATCAACCGGATTATTGTTGTGTGCTCTTTTGCTCGCAACGGTTTGGAGCAATTCAAAAGATTCCCGGTTACGTCGGCATTGGGGAATGTTGTCTTTGATATTTCTCTTGCTATCGTTTGATGAGGCTGCTTGCATCCACGAAGGTCTCGGTAATATTCTTTCTCACCGGCTGCACACCTCAGGCATTTTTACATATGCGTGGGTGATTCCGGGCGGAATATTTATGCTGCTTGTGTGTATCTGCTCGATGGGATTTTTGAGACACCTTCCCGAACGGACGAGGAGAGATGTTGTTATTGCCGGAGCGATTTATGTTACCGGTACTTTAGGATGGGAGATGGCGGGAGGATGGTACGACAGCGTGTATGGATCACGAAACCTGACTTACATGACACTCACAGTCCGTGAAGAAGCATTCGAATCTGCAGGTATTATACTTTTCATCAACTCACTTCTTATCTATTTGAAAGAGCATGCTGTAATTCACCCTCAAAATAATTTCATCGGGGTCATCTTCCGAAAAGTTCTGCGTTGCACACCTCTCCGTTCAAGATTGATTTCACCTCGCATCCTTCTTATATTAAGCGCAGATAAATTGAAAGCCACTTCCAAGAATACCATGCAAGCGTACTTGCTGGCTTCACACACCTAAATTTATATGGAGAGGTGGCCGAGTGGTTGAAGGCGCTAGTCTCGAAAACTAGTATAGGCGTAAGTCTATCGAGGGTTCGAATCCCTCCCTCTCCGCAACATTCATCCAGTTCTTCCAATCGTTCCTGCATGACAACCTGTGTCCTGATCGTCGCTCTCCTCAGCACAACCGCCGCACTCATCACATCCGGAATCGCACAATCCAATGACTGTCCTGTGGAGATCAACGGCTCGCGCAAGGGTGAACCGGGAAATATCCAGGACAATATGTTTCATTCGTTGACCATAGATCCGAGAAATGAAAACATTGTCTTTGCAGGAACGGAAGCCAATGGAATCTTCAAGACGACAGACGGCGGAGTCCATTGGGTGCGATTACGTCGTGGCTTGAAATGTACGGCCCTCCATAATACATATTCACAGATTTTCGGCATTACGGTTGACCCAACAAACTCGCAAACGGTTTACGCATCAACAGTCAACGGTCCGGGTCCGCCTTCGCCACCATCGTATCCCAGCGCTTCGGGAGGAATATACAAGAGCACCGACGGTGGCATAACGTGGTCTCAACGTACAAATGGACTGACCAATACATACGCGTGTTATGTTCTCGTCGACTCGCTAAATCCGAATAGGATTTACGCCGGGATCGGTGGTCTCCGATCCACATTTCCACAAACAAACGGTCAGTTTTTTCTGGGTGGTGTATGGGTATCGATGAACGTTGACTCCGGATGGTTGCCCGTAACGCTGCCTCCCGGTGTCAATACAAACGTACCGGTCGATATGCTGCTGCGGGGAGCGAACCAACAGATATTGTATGCCTCGTGGCAAATTCATAGAACTGATTCAACAACAGCATATGGCCTCACAAAAAGTACGGATCGGGGAGAGACGTGGATGAACATAAATCCGCCCGGTACACTGCTCGTCAGTTTTGATGTTTCCCTCCAAGATCCCAATTTCATTGTCGCAAATGATACAACTGCACAACGTCGCATTCATCGCTCGACCGATGGCGGCAATACGTGGGCGCCCATCTCCACGGCAGGATTTTTTGGTGAGATGAAAATTCATCCGACAAATAATCAAACTATCTTCTACACAACATTCATGAGCATCATGCGCTCGACCGACGGGCTCGCGACCGCTCAGGTGAGGTACACCGACTCCAGTCTTTTAAGCGGACAGCAAATTCAGGATGTCAAGATTTCACAGTCGAACCCTAATGTTGTCTGGGCATGCGCAAAAGGATATTATCTTTACCGAAGCACGGATGGCGGGGACACGTTCATAAAGATCACTGCGATTCGTGACTCGGTGTATGGTGTTGTGAATGGTATTCAAGAACCAAAATCAGAGTCAGTGCCCGTTGTTTTTTCGCTTGACGAAATTTACCCGAACCCGTTCAACCCATCTGCAACAATAAAATTTGGGATCGCGAACGCCGGGTTCACAACGCTGACTATCTACAACGTCCTTGGCGAGATCGTAACAACGCTGGTGGACGAAGAACTGAACGCGGGAAAGCATGAAAGGACATTTGTTTCCTCCGGGCTTGCAAGCGGTATGTATATGTGTCAGCTCCGGAATGCAGGGCAAAGTCAGGTACGCAAACTCATGTTGCTGAAATGAACTCCGATCCATTCATGTCGAGGCTGGAAACAATCACTGTTGCTGCAATCTTCTGTTGACAGGATATGCAGACATTGTTATATTGTACCAGACCCATGTCAACTGAGAATCAATATATCACTCCTTTCACCTACTGGCGCTTGTGGTATTTTACACCCATGGCATCCGCCGGCGAACTGTGAATGGCTGTTTCTGAATTCTGTATCCTCAACCCTTCTGGTTCTCCCACGAAGGGTTTTTTATTTTAGGCTTTCGATGATTGCATTCGACAAATTTCAAGAACTTGCACAACAGTACAATGTTGTGCCGTTGGAGCGAACGCTGTTGGCAGATTTGCTAACGCCGGTTTCCGCCTATCTCACTCTGCGAAGAAGCAACGTCGCGTCGTTTCTCTTTGAAAGCGTTGAGCCAAATGAGAAAATCGGACGGTTCTCGTTTGTCGGGACCGAACCGAAAGTATTGGTACGAAGCGGCCGCGAGGAAGTCACTGTTACGCGCAATCAGCAGACCACGAAAGAAACCGGAAATATCTTCGAGGTACTGCAACGGCTGACTTCAAAATACCGCCAGGCTCCCGGATTGCAACAGGGCGGATTCACCGGCGGGTTCGTTGGCTATATTGGCTACGAATGTGTCCGGCATATTGAAAATCTTCCGATGATTGAATCGCAGCGCGGAGATGAAGATGATGCAATACTCGGGTTGTTCGATACACTCATCCGCTTCGACCATCGTGAACATGTCGTGACAATCATTTCCAACATTATCATCGACGAAGCACTCCCGTTGGAACAGCAATACGATGTTGGTAAGAAAAAGCTGGAAGCCATTGAACTCCGCTTACGCAATACAGCTATCGCAACAAGCAACTTTTCCAGCAATGTCGATGGCAGTCATCTGGACAACGACCAGAAAGAATTCTGCGACGCTGTGCTGAAAGCCAAACAGTACATCATCAATGGTGATATTTTTCAGATCGTCCTTTCCCGAAAATTGCAGCTTTCATTTTCCGGAGACCCCTTTCCTGTGTATAGGGCTCTGCGCGTCATCAATCCTTCGCCATATCTTTTTTATCTCGACTTCGGAGAAACCAAACTCATCGGTTCATCACCGGAAGTGCTTGTCCGATCCAACGGATCTACAGTTGAACTTCTGCCCATTGCAGGAACGAGACGAAGGGGAAAGGGAGAACGAGAGGATAAAGAGTTGGAGGATGAACTGCTTCACGACGAAAAGGAACTCGCGGAACATCTGATGCTCGTCGATCTGGGCAGAAATGATGTTGGCCGAATTTGCGATTATGGCAGCGTTCATGTTCCCGTCTTCAAACGGGTTGAACGCTACTCGCACGTTATGCATCTCGTCTCGGAGGTTCAGGGAAAACTCAGTGAGGGAAAAACAGCGGTTGATATTTTAAAGGCGTGCTTCCCCGCGGGAACAGTTTCGGGCGCTCCGAAAGTCCGTGCTATGGAAATTATCACCGAGCTGGAGAAAAAGAGGCGGGGCGTGTACGCCGGCGCTGTCGGCTATATCGGGTTTGATGGAACGATGGATACATGCATTGCAATCCGAACGATTATTGCGCACCGCGGGATTTTGAAAGTACAGGCTGGAGCCGGCATTGTTGCTGATTCGATTCCCGAATCAGAATATCAGGAGACGGTGAATAAGTCCCGCGCACTGATCGAAGCGATTACGCTTGCTGCAAACGGTTTGCAAATCTAGCAGGCTGCTGAAAAACTATTTTGTCACGTCTTTGCGAGTTCTTTTACCGCGCCAACAGCTGGCGTGGATATTTGGGAAAATGAACCCGCGTCATGCTGAGCGAAATCTCGACCGCTTTTGGTCGAGATGTAGTCTGCCGAAGGCATCCCTTAGGGAGAAGCATGACATGCGCAGAACATGCTTCGACTACGCTCAGCATGACGTTGGGGCAGAGGTTCATTCGCAGGTGCGAAGCGACGAAGCAATCTCGCTTTCCTTTTGAAATCGACGGTTGAGATTGCTTCGCCTCAAAAGACGAGGCTCGCAATGACGACGAACCGGAGTTTTTCATCATGGTGCTAGCATTAAACGCAAAATTATGATTCTTGTAATCGACAACTACGATTCTTTTACCTACAACCTTGTTCAGTTGCTCGGCCAACTTCTTCTGAATACAGGCGAGCAACTTGTGGTGAAACGAAACGATGCAATCACCCTCGATGATGTGGCTGCGATGACGCCGCGCCGGATTCTTCTTTCGCCCGGACCCGGCCGACCGGAGAACGCCGGAATTACAGTGGATGTCATCAAACGCTTCGGCGCTGCAACACCAATCTTTGGTGTCTGTCTTGGCCATCAGGCGATTGGCCTGGCGTTCGGCGGAAGGATTGTAAATGCGCCGACATTGATGCATGGTCGGACTTCTCTCATCCAACATTCCAACACATCTGTTTTTGCTGACGTGAACAATCCGTTTATCGCAACGCGATACCATTCGCTTGTTGTGTCGCCGGAAAATTTTCCGGATGAGTTGGAGATAACAGCACGCACCGACGAGGGAGTCGTGATGGGATTGCGCCATAAACAATTTCCCATTGTTGGTGTTCAATTTCATCCCGAATCTATATTGACTGAGGAGGGCGAACACATTCTTTCAAATTGGTTAAAGCAATGAACTGTTCTCTGAAACACCCTGCTGTCAAACATTGTCGATGAAGCAATTTATTGAAAAGTGTTTATCGGGCGGTCATCTTACTGTCGACGAAGCAGCGGCAGCGATGGAAACGATCATCACCGGTGGGGCAACTGATGCGCAGATCGCCGGACTGTTGATCGCGTTGCGGGCGAAAGGCGAAACGGTGGATGAGTTGCTTGGCTTCGCGCGTGTAATGCGCGAAAAAGCTATCCGGGTTCGTGTCGATGACGAAGATGCAATTGATATTGTCGGCACGGGCGGCGATGGACTTGGAACGTTCAACATTTCAACAGTCGCAACGTTCGTGGCGGCGGGAGCGGGAGTGACAGTTGCGAAACACGGCAACCGTTCGGTATCGAGCCAGTGCGGCAGCGCCGATGTGTTGATGGCGCTTGGAGTTGATGTTCAGATTTCGCCTGCAAGAGTTGAGGAATGCATCAATACAGTTGGAGTTGGGTTCATGTTCGCACCGTTTTTTCATCCCGCAATGAAAGCTGTTGCAAAAGCCCGAACCGAACTTGGTGTCCGTACTATATTCAACATGCTTGGGCCTTTGACCAATCCGGCTCAAGTGAAGCGCGGCCTTATCGGTACATATAATTCATCGGTTGCCGGAAAACTTGCCGGAGTTCTCCGCCGATCGCAAATGAAAAAAGCATACGTCGTTCATAGTGATGACGGTATGGATGAAATAGCGCTTTCGGGTGAGACAGGCATTTTTGAAATTATTGGTGAGAGTGAGCCGTCGTTCACCAAAATTTCGCCGGGTCATTTCACCTTTGATGTCTGTTCTGTTTCTGCGATCAGCGGAGGAACAAAGGAAGACAATGCAGCGATTGCCCTGAACATTCTCAACAAGAAAACCGGTTCGCACCGTGATGTTGTTGTGATGAACGCCGCGGCAGGGATTTATCTTTCAGGCAAATCACAGAATCTGGAAGAAGGAAAATTGATGGCAATGGAGTCCATCGACTCAGGAAGGGCAATGCAAAAGCTTGAGGATTTGGTGGAGTTTACAAACAAGCCATGAACATCTTCGAAGAAATTCTTGAGCACAAGCGTGGAGAAGTAAAGAAAGCAAAACGAAACATCTCTCAACGTTCACTCCAGGAAAAAGAAGCATTCGGTTTTCGGCGGTTGTCGCTGTTGCGGGCATTGCGCAGTTCGAAACCGGCAATCATTGCGGAAGTCAAACAAGCATCGCCGTCAAAAGGTATTATTCGGGCAGACTTTGATGCGTTGGCGATTGCACGAGACTATGTACAAAACGGGGCCGCCGCGCTCTCGGTTTTGACGGATGAAAAATTCTTTCGGGGCAATCTGCAATATATCGAGGCGATGAGGAAGTTCGTTACGATTCCTATTCTTCGCAAAGATTTTATCATCGACTCATATCAATTGTACGAATCGAAATCAGCCGGAGCCGATGCTGTGCTGTTAATTGCGGCCGCGCTTGATTCTGCACACCTGCAGGACCTGCTTGCTGAAGCGACTAACCTGGGACTGCAATGCCTGATTGAAGTGCATACGCAAAAGGAAATTGAGCAACTCCCGTTGGGCGGTGTCGATCTAATCGGAATAAATAATCGCAATCTCGCAACGTTCAAAACAGACATTGCAATTTCGGCCCGGCTCCGGAAATTTATTCCCGACGAAATTGAAGTCGTGAGCGAAAGCGGAATTCATACATCGGACGATATTAGCTTTTTGATGTCGCACGGAATCAGCTCGTTTCTCGTTGGTGAATCTTTGATGAGAGCTGAGAGTCCGGGCAAAGCTCTTGCAGAGTTACTCAGTGATGTTACGCAAAACCAAAAGTCCCCTCTGTGTGAAGGGCTGAGCGTAAGAGAGAGGGGATTTAGGGGTGTGTAACAATACTGAACAGAACCCAAGAATTCAGGCAATGGACACACCCCTAACCCCTCTCGCCATCGCAGCATTCTTCACACAGAGGGGAATGTCTCACTAACCGCCGCGTTTGCGTAACAAGAATTGCTCGCGAAGAATGAAAGCCAGATCGTATGAGAGTGAAGGTGTGCGGCATAACGAATCTTGAAGACGCTCATATGGCTGTCAATGCCGGAGCCGCGGCTCTTGGATTTATTTTCGTACATTCAAGTCCGCGATACATCGAGCCTGTTCTTGCGAATGAGATCATCCGGACGCTGCCGCCGTTTGTTACGCCGGTTGGCGTGTTTGCGGATGTGCGCCGTGAGAAAGTACAAAGAATTGTCAGGGCTTCGGGTGTTCTGTGCATTCAATTTCACGGCGATGAAAATGCGGCAGATCTCGCCGGGTACACGCAGCCCGTCATCAAAGCGTTTCGTGTTAGCAGTGAATTCGATGTGCAGCAACTCAAAAAGTTTCCAACCAAAATGTTCCTCCTCGATACGTTTGTCGATGGAATGCATGGCGGAACAGGAAAAACATTCGATTGGGCGATTGCGATCGAAGCAAAACAGTACGGCGAAATCATTCTCAGCGGAGGATTGAATCCGGACAATGTCGCAAATGCAATTGCAACCGTTCAACCGTACGCAATAGATGTCAACAGCGGCGTCGAGTCTTCGCCGGGAAAGAAAGACGGGTCCAAACTGAAAGAATTATTCTCAGCATTACGATAAGGAGTTCGCATGTTCATCGTCATGAAAGCTAACGCAACACGGGAAGACGTTCAGCGCGTCCAGGAAAAAGTCATCGCGCTTGGCTACATACCGCACGAAGTCCCTGGTGTCCAGCGGACGGCCATTGCGATTACAGGGAATAAGGGCAAGATCAATCCTGAACTTTTCTCCATCATGCACGGAGTGGAAGAGGCGCTGCCGATAACCAAGCCGTACAAGCTTGTCGGACGCGACGTGAAGCCGGACAACACGGAAATCGATGTCGATGGCGAAATAATCGGCGGAAAGGAACTTGCAATTATTGCGGGCCCTTGTTCCGTCGAAAGCTGGGAACAGTTGATCGCTACAGCGGAGGCAGTAAAGGAAGCCGGGGCAAAATTTCTTCGTGGCGGCGCATTCAAACCCCGGACTTCTCCGTATGCGTTTCAGGGAATGAAGGAAGAAGGGCTTGTTCTTCTTCGCGAAGCAAAAGAACGGACGGGGTTGAAGATTGTAACGGAGGCGAAAGATGTCCTCACGCTTTCGGCCGTTGCCGAAGTTGCGGACATTATACAAATCGGCGCAAGGAATATGCAGAACTTTTCATTGCTTGAAGCCGTCGGAGAGTTGCGAACACCGGTTATGTTGAAGCGCGGCAACTCCGCAACCATCGAAGAGCTGTTGATGTCAGCGGAATATATTCTTGCCCGCGGGAATCTCAACGTTATGTTGTGTGAGAGAGGAATCCGAACGTTCGAACCGTACACGCGTAACACGCTCGATCTGAACGCCATACCGGTGATCAAGAAGCTTTCGCATCTTCCGGTTCTCGTCGACCCAAGTCACGGCATCGGAATGTGGGATGGAGTATCGGCAATGGCGTTGGCGGGCGTTGCCGCAGGCGCAGATGGACTCATGATTGAAGTTCACCCGAATCCCGAATCAGCACTTTCGGATGGAGCGCAGTCGTTGAAGCCGGACCGGTTCAGAGCTTTGATGGAGCGGATTCGGCTTGTCGCTGCTGCAGTAGACCGGACAGTTAGTGTGGAGGTGGCAGAGTGAAGTACAGCTTTCCCGACAGCCGCGGTTACTACGGGAAATTTGGCGGACGGTTCGTGCCTGAGGCATTGATGGCCGGATTGTTTGAGTTGGAACGATTGTACGTTGAGGCGAAGAACGATCCGGCATTCAAGACAGAGTTCTTCGATCTTTTGCATGACTATTGCGGACGTCCGACACCTCTCACATTTGCTGAACGTCTTACGAGCCATTTCGGCAAAGCAAAAATCTACATGAAGCGTGAAGATCTTTGCCACACGGGCGCGCACAAAATCAATAACACGATCGGACAAATTCTGCTTGCAAAACGTGCAGGCAAGAAAAGAATTATCGCCGAGACCGGAGCCGGACAACACGGCGTTGCAACAGCCACAGTCGCTGCCAAAATGGGATTGCCCTGCGTTGTGTACATGGGCGAGGAAGACATGCACCGACAAAAGCTGAACGTACGTCGAATGCAAATGTTGGGAGCCGAGGTCCGTTGCGTTACCACTGGCAGCCGCACACTTAAAGACGCAACGAGCGAAGCGATCCGTGATTGGGTGACGAATGTTGAAGAGACGTTTTACATTATCGGTTCGGTCGTCGGCCCGCATCCGTACCCGATGATGGTGAGAGATTTCCAATCCGTTATCGGATACGAGACTCAGAAACAAATGTTGGAGAAGGAAGGGAAGCTTCCCGACGTATTGCTTGCCTGCGTGGGTGGAGGGAGCAATGCTATGGGATTGTTTTATCCTTTCATTGATGCCGATGTCCGGATGATTGGCGTTGAAGCAGCCGGGTTCGGCATTCAAACCAAAAAACACGCAGCAACTCTTACAAAAGGTTCTCCCGGAGTCTTGCACGGATCGTTCAGTTATCTTCTTCAGGATGAACACGGACAAGTAGCGCTCGCACATTCCATTTCTGCCGGACTCGATTATCCGGGTGTTGGCCCTGAACATTCAGCGTTGAAAGATCTGGGACGAGTCGAATATGTTTCGGTCTCTGATAAGAAAGCGCTCGAGGCGGGAAAACAACTTGCTCAGCTTGAAGGAATAATTCCCGCGCTCGAAACTGCACATGCATTTGCCTACCTCAATACACTCATGCCGGCGACAACAGCGGGTCAGATTGTTGTCGTGAATCTCTCCGGTCGCGGCGACAAAGATATTGCGACCTACGCGGAAAATCTGTGAATTCCTCATCGACGCGTATTGATAATGTCATCGCCAGAGTACGATCAAAGGGGGAGAAAGTACTCACGCTTTTTCTTACCGCGGGTTTCCCCGCACTCGATTCGACTCCCGAACTCGTATTCGAATTGGAAAAGGCCGGCGCCGATCTCATCGAGCTTGGAATGCCATTCTCCGATCCGCTTGCGGATGGACCCGTAATTCAGCAGAGTTCGGAAGTGGCGTTGAGAAACGGGACGACGCTTCAGTCGATTCTTTCCAACGTTAAACAAATCAGGAAGAAGTCGGAGATTCCGATTGTGTTGATGGGATATCTGAACCCGATCCTTCAATACGGCACGGATAAGTTTTTCCGGGATGCGAAAGCAGC
>JBBRUI010000043.1:0-20230 GCA_038247945.1 Bacteroidota bacterium
AAGCAAACATGCCGTCGATGACAACATGCAACACATGTCATAACGATACGAAGGCGACAAGCACATGCGAATCGTGCCACACGAATTTCGTTACGTTACTGCCGATCGATCACCAGCGTTCTGATTTTATCCGCAACCATCGCGACCTCACCCGGCTGGGCGCGTTGAATGCAGAGTGCCAGACATGCCACAAAGAAACATTCTGTCAGCAATGCCATTTGAATCCCGAGTTGAAGTCCTATACGTTCGGACGTAATAAAGATTTGATGACAGAACCGGCGCACAAGACATCGACAAAAGATTCTCCCAAACAGACGTTGCTGCAAAATGTTCATGAGCTGAATTATCGCTTCACGCACGGCATCGATGCAAAGTCGAAACAATCCGATTGTCAGTCATGTCATTCCGTGCAAACCTTCTGCGCAGAATGCCACAGCGCGGGCGGGAATGTTACCCAGTTAAAATTCAAACCTTCTTCACATGCTATCCCCGGGTTCACGATGCTGGGTCGCGGATCGGGTGGCGGACTGCATGCCGAGGAAGCGAAGAGAGATATGGAAAGTTGTGTTGGCTGCCATGATGTTGAAGGACAAGATCCGACTTGCATGACATGCCATATGGATAACGGAAGAGTTCGATAGAAATAAAAGTAGGATAAATTTCTGTATACAAGGAGATGAACATGAAAAAAATTAAAATTCCTTTCGCAATGCTGGCTGTCCTTCTGGGCGCAGCGCTCCTTCTGTTTGGCTGTGTGGGGCCCGCGGGTCCCGGCGGCAAAGACGGAGAGTCAGGGCCGGTGGCGAATCTTGAAGGATTTGCTCCGAACTTAAAATGCGGAACCTGCCACACACCGGGTCAGGATACAGTCTACAACGTCGCGGGTCGCTCGTATCAGTGGGCAGTATCCAAACACGCGACGGGCGGCACCATTGAACGTAACGGTCCGGATTGCGCAGGCTGCCATACCACGGAAGGATTCATCAAGCGAATGAATGGTCAACCGCTGACTGGAGGCATCCCAATTCCAAGTCCCACCGGATGTTTTGCCTGCCACTCTCCGCATGCCCGGGGGGACTTTTCACTTCGCAAGGCAACTCCCGTAACAATCGCCTCGAACATTGCCGGTGTTGCCGATGCTGTGTTCGATTATGGCAAAGGTAATCAATGCGCACAATGTCATATGACGCGGCCGATGACTCCCAAGATGCCCGCCACATCCGTACCGACCGACACATTGGTTATCACCAGCAGTCGATGGTACTCGCACTATGGGGTGCAGGGACAAATGCTGATGGGTGAGGGCGGATTCAAGTTCCCTGGCTACACATATCGTGGAAATTCAAACCACTCAACGAACGCATCCATCAAGACCGAAGGCTGCCCCACGTGCCATATGCCTGAACAGGTGTATCCAACGGGCGGCACGGGTTTGGCAGGCGGCCATACAATGAACATCCGGTTTTTTGGGGCAACGGGTGACACGCTCTTCCACCTCGTTAGTTGCCAGCAATCGGGATGTCATGGCAGTTCTTATTCAACAACCACCTACAAGAATACAATCAAGGCAGTGCAGGATTCGCTTCACGTTCTTGAATTGTTATTGATTCAAAAGACATGGTTGACTTCCTCTGGTGCGATCAATGCCTCCACAGCGCGGCCGTTGAAAATTTCCCCCCCAGTGAAAGCCGGTGCCTTATACAACTTCCTTTTTATTGAGCACGACCTGAGCAAAGGAATCCACAATACAAAGTACGTACAGGATCTGCTGAACTCTTCACTGCAGGCATTACGGACACCTTAACGTCGTACACCTATGAACATGAGAATCATTTTTCTAATCACCGTTGCAGCGCTTGTTGTTGGCTGCAGCGAACTGAAGGACGGCCTGCCTCCTCCACTCGCACCGGGTGTGCAAGCACATGAACCGGGATGGGCGACCAAAGGCTCAGCGAACTTTCACGGCAAGGCAATACGCAATGCAAACTGGGATATGCGTTCGTGCCAGACGTGTCACGGCCAGCGGTACAATGGCGGGTCCGTCAATGTCTCATGCGCGACCTGTCATAGCCAGGTGGGCGGACCGGAGAACTGCGCAACATGCCATGGTTCTGCCAACCCTGCGCCTCCCCGAGATCTGAGCGGGAACACTGCAAGAACGGCACGGGGCGTTGGGGCGCACCAGCCTCATTTTCTCGGCAGTGCAATTGCTTCATCATTGTTCTGCAACGAGTGCCACATTGTTCCGGGTGCGATCTATGCTGAAGGACATATTGATGTAACGCCGAATGCCGAAGTGATTATGACTAGTCCGCTTGCGCGAACGGTTACCAATAAGCCGGGCACTGCAAACTATAGTCCTTCGCTTCCGTTATTCACACCGAATCCAACATACGACGCAGCGACACTTAGATGTTCCAGCACATACTGCCATGGCAATTTCAAGAATGGTAACACAACGTTTGCACCATTGTGGAACGACGCATCGGGTTCACAGATGGCATGCGGCACGTGTCACGGTGATGTTAGCAAACCGACACTGATGGAGAAGGCATTGCCTACAACGGCAGCGCAAGGCGGCACTCATCCAGCAATCCCAACCGGCTGGACGTGCGCGAATTGCCACGGCGAAGTTGTTGATGCAAACACACGCATCATCAGTCAGACAAAACATATGAACGGCAAGCTTAATATTGGTCCGTTCGAACTAGACTACTAGTCGCCGTAGGGGAAACAGCAGAATAGAATGTCCCGTTCATGTAGTGGGCGGGACATTTCATTTTTTGGGAATCGAAGAGCTGTTCTTCGCACAATTGAGAAATCCCTCCTTCTAAACATTGAAATAATGCCCAATCGATGCGCTTAAAACCACTTTTCTGATGGCACGTCGCTTGCGACAGATAGATTTGAATTGATCAAATTTCAGAGAGTATAATATGCGCATTCAATTGGGTCTAGCCGCCATCGTTGTGCCGTTTTTATTCTTACTTCTTGTCGCTGCAGTGTACAGTCTTTGAAAGAGCAGAGGCAAGAGCGACATGATCGACGACTTCCCCAAGGGAGATTCGTTCATGAAAACGAAAACAACAGAAGTATCTGAAGCAGCAACAAGCCAGAACAGCAGAACAGAGTTAAAGAACGTCTTTCACAGAAATTTTGTGAAAGGATTGATATTTTCCGTTGCCATTCACGCAGCAATCATCGGGACGTATTATGCGGTTGAGTACCTTGGCAGCGAGGATGACATCCCAACTGTCGGCGTCCGGATTCTGAAATATAGCGACCTCGGTCCGCCCCCATCGATATCAGCAATTCCTCCGCCGCCTTCAGTAGCCATGGCGTCTGCCCTTAAACCTTCCATCGGTGTTCCGGTGCCCGTACCCGATGCAGAGGCGACATCCGATCAAACCATTGCGACCCAGGCAGAACTAAGTGCAGCACCATCGCCGGCCCTTGAACAGGGTTCCGGAGAAGGCCAAGTACAAATCCAGCGGGACATCGTCATAACGGAGGATGATCCCGGAATGGACGTGTTCATTGCAGTAGAGAAGCAGCCCCAAATTGTGAAACGCGTGGTTCCTATCTACCCCGATATGGCAATACGTGCCGGATTGGAAGGGACAGTCTGGGTCAAAATTTTAGTGGAAAAGGATGGGATGCCGAAGAAGGCTGTTGTTATTAAATCTACAGCAGAGATATTTAACGAAGCAGCTACGATCGCCGCAATGGGATTCATCTTCACGCCTGCTGTGATGAATAACGGTCCGGTGAAAGTGTGGGTTGCGATCCCTTTCAAGTTCGTGCTGAAGGACGTGGGAGCAATCTAATGTCGCACAACTGAAAGGAACTGACGAATGCCGACGCAAGAAGAATTCTGGCAAAAGCTCCAGGCGAAAGTCTGCATAAAGTGCATGGATGGAGATGGCCACGGTAATTGTCGTATTGCCGGCAACGGTTTCTGCGCGATGAAAACATATCTTCCGCTCATCCTTGATGTTGTGCAATCGGTGGAAAGCGATTCGATAGTACCGTACGAGGAACAACTTCGTAAACGGATTTGCAGTGCATGTGAATTCCAGTTGTTGCAGGGAGGTTGTGTGTTACGCGATGAAGTTGAATGTGCTCTTGATCGCTATTTCCCTTTGATCGTTGAAGTGATCGAAGAAGACCAACTTCGGCATTGATATAATGCGCAGAGGTACCGGTTCATGTTTCTATTTCTTTTCGTCATAGGTTTCATCATCAGCATTATCGCAATCAGGGTTGCGATTCCTACACTCATTGCTACATACCAGCGTTACGCCCGCGCCAAGTTTGTGATATGCCCTGAAAAACAGCAGCAGGCAACCATTGCGCTCTCACCCAGAATTGCTGCTATTTCCTCGATCTTCATTCCTCATGAAATTCGACTTGTCAAAGCTTGCTCTCTGTGGCCCTATGTTAACTGCACACGGACATGCGTAAGGCAGGTAGCCTAAAAACCCGGTTTGAAAACCCCCCGATAAAAGAAAACCCTGCCTACCGGCAGGCAGGCACCAAGACTCCAAGGCACCAAGCTTTTTGAAATGTGTACCACGAGGCGCTTTTTCCCAAATGAAGACTTGGCGTCTTGGTGCCTTGGCGGTAAGTTTTCTAACGATGGGTTTCCGTCCACGTCTATAGTTCGATTATCACTCCTGCAAACCCACTTCTTATAGATTGGAAACGATGAAGTGTTGAGTTCCTCTTCATCAAAAAATTGAGTAATTGGGCGCAGATTTCTCCAATGAACTCTCAAAAGCCGTGGCACGCATGTTGACTTCCTCTATGTAGATCTATTCTCTTTGGAGGTTTCATGACTGTTCTTGGTTTTTGGATTACCATTCTTGCATTCATCACGTCGCTTGTTGCGATGCTCAACTACTACCGGAACGCTACCGGTCGAAGGTACATTCTGGCTCCTGCCCGCACGTGTCTGAAGGTAAGTGTCGCAAGCATCTTCGCTGCATCACTTCTTCTTTTCCTCCTCATCATCAGACACGATTTCTCTAACGGTTACGTCTACAGCTACAGCGATAAGTCACTTCCGTTGTATTATTTGTTTTCCGCCTTCTACGCGGGACAAGAAGGAAGCTTCCTGTTTTGGGTGTTATGCTCGGCGCTGATTGCGCTGTGGCTTTCCCCGTTTGCGGCCCGACGGAAAAGCGAGCCGTTTGTGATGGGAGTGTTCATGGCGGTACAATCGCTTTTGATTTTGTTGCTGATTGCAAAGTCGCCGTTCAAGTATGTGTGGGAGATGTTACCGAGTTTTCCAGCGCAACAAATTCCCGCCGATGGGCGCGGGTTGAATCCGTTACTACAAAATTTCTGGATGGTCATTCATCCGCCGGTATTGTTTGTTGGCTTTGCGGCGATGGCAGTGCCGTTCAGTTTTGCAATTGCAGGATTATGGAAGAGGGATTTCTCCGGATGGGTTGCTCAGGCATTTCCGTGGGTGTTGTTCGCATCGTGTTCGCTCGGCATGGGCTTGATGCTTGGCGCGTATTGGGCGTACGGCGTGTTAGGATGGGGCGGATACTGGGGCTGGGACCCTGTTGAAAATTCATCCCTGGTTCCCTGGATAACAAGTGTGGCGTTACTTCATACTCTCCTTGCCCAACGCCGTTCACAAAAATATGTCCGCACAAACTTTGCTCTCGCTATCGTCTCGTTTTTCCTCGTCGTCTACAGTACGTTTCTGACACGCAGCGGAATTCTTGGCGACTCGTCTGTCCATTCATTCACCGACCCGGGTGCAACGGTCTACTCGTTGCTCATTGTATTCCTTGCATTCATTGCCGTGCTTGGATTCGGATTGATGGCCGCGAGATGGAAAGAGCTCAAGTCGTTAAGCAGCGATGCGGAATTCGTCAGCAGAGAAACAGCTCTCGGCGCCGGAACCATTGCGCTGCTGCTGAGTGCCGGCGTTGTGTTGTTCGGTACAAGTCTTCCGATTTTTTCCAAGACATCTGTTGAGCCGTCGTTCTACGACGCAACAAACCTGCCGATTGCGATTGCAATCGGGCTTCTCATCGGGTTCAGTTTGTTTATTCAGTGGAAGACCGATGAATGGAAGGAAGTCGTCAAGCGGGCGTGGCGGTCGGTGGCTGCATCCGTTGTCTTGACAGCCATGCTGGGGATCGCCGGCGTTACGGACGTGGTGGTACTTGTCTTCATATTCTCATCGGCATTCGCATTTTTCACAAATCTTGAACTTGTGCTTCGCACTCGTAACGGGGGCGTTCGCGCTCTCGGCGGCAAACTTGCTCACCTCGGTATTGCGGTAATGTTTCTCGGCATCATTGCAACGGGGAAGTTTAGCAGAACCGAACATCTTTCCCTCGCACTGAATATTCCACAACAAGCATTTGGGTACACGCTCACATATACAGGAAATTCTTCGCTGCCCGACGGTAAGTTCGCCTTCAACGTGATGGGAGAAAAAGACGGGAACAAATTTGCACTCGCTCCCGTGATGTTCGAAGCAGCCGAGCAAGGGCTTATGCGTAACCCGGATATTGCCTCGTTCCTTACTCGCGATCTTTATCTCTCACCCGTCTCGTTGGACCAGGGGGAGAACCACGCTGCCCACGCGGATGCTGAAACCTACACTCTTACCAAGGGACAAGCTGTATCGATGGGAAGTGTGAAGGCGACCTTTGTGAAGTTCGATATGGACGCGCATGCAACAGATGCAATGTCGGGCGAACAACAAGGAATGGCGATCGGATCTGTGCTGAAATTGAGCGACGGAAAGAACAGTGAAACCATAACCCCGATCGCACATTATGGAGCGGATGGAAGTCCGACATTTACGCCCTCTAACTCGAAACTCATGGGCGGTAGTGTACAGTTGGTTTCCATGGATGTTGGGACGGGCGAAGGCATTTCCACCGTGACAGTGAACGTGCACCGACACCATGAAGCGGCGCAGCAGACATCCGAAACACTCATCGTGGAAGCAAGCATTAAGCCATACATCGGACTGCTCTGGAGCGGGACAGTGCTCATGATTATCGGATTTATTTTTGCAATCATAAAACGATCAACGGAGGCTTAAATGGAAATGTCAGAGAATGCACCCCTGGAAGCAAAGAAACTTCCGAACAATGTCTCCGGTAAGTATCACACAACAGAAGAGTGTTACGGGTGCGCATACTGCGCCGGAGTAGCCCCCGAAAATTTTGAGTTCGATAAACCAACGAACACATATTTTGTCGGCAAACAACCCATCGATTCCGATGAGGAAGAAATGGTATTAGACGCAAAGGAAGAATGTCCCGTTGATGCTATTCGGGTTGATGACCAGGAAGTTATTTAACCACACAAGGTGAAACCATGAAAGCTTTAGTCTATCACGGCCCCGGCAAACGATCGTGGGAAGAAAAACCCAAACCAACAATACAATCTCCGACGGATGTCATCGTGAGGATTACGAAGACGACGATTTGCGGAACTGACCTTCATATCATGAAAGGCGACGTGCCGGAAGTGAAAGACGGCACGACACTCGGGCATGAGGGTGTGGGCATTGTCGAGGAAGCGGGTGGCGGCGTCACGAGTTTTCGCGCAGGAGACAACGTGCTTATTTCTTGCATTACGTCGTGTGGCAGATGTACCTGGTGCCGGAAGGGCATGTACTCGCATTGCGAAAATGGTGGTTGGGTACTTGGGCATTTGATTGACGGAACTCAGGCCGAGTATGTGCGCATCCCCTACGCAGATACCAGCCTCTATAAAATTCCTGCCGGACTTAACGATGCCGCGCTCACGATGCTGAGCGATATTTTTCCAACCGGCTTTGAATGCGGGGTGTTGAACGGGCAAGTGAAGCCGGGTGACGTTGTGGCGATTATCGGTGCGGGCCCGATCGGGCTGGCGACACTGCTGACAGCCCAGCTCTATTCGCCCGCGCGTATCATCATGGTCGATACTGACACAAACAGATTGCAGGTTGCGCGAACATTCGGCGCAACAGACTGCATCAATCCTTCCGATGGTGATGGAATCGAAGCGGTGATGACCGCAACCGGCGGGCAGGGAGTCGATGTTGCTATCGAAGCTGTGGGTGTTCCTGCAACATTTGAATTCTGTCAGATGATCATAAAACCGGGCGGACACATTGCGAATGTGGGAGTGCACGGCAAGAGCGTTCAACTCCATCTCGAAAAACTTTGGGCAAGTAACATCACGATTACAACACGGCTGGTTGATACAGTAACGACTCCGATGTTGTTAAAGATGGTAGAATCCGGAAAGCTCCAGCCCGAGAAGATGATCACACACACTTTTCCGTTGAACGATATTATGCACGCATACGATACGTTTGGAAATGCAGCAAAAGAAAAAGCGCTGAAAGTTGTTCTCGAAAACTAACACAGGGTGACACACGATGAAACCGAAAGACTTTTCAGAAGAAAAAGAAAACGGATACTCTGCTGAAGCACATCTTATTTACGGGCAGGCGCAGGATCCGCGGTGGGACTTCAGCCATCACTTGCTGCCTCCGATATCCTCCTCGGCGACGTACCGATTGGATTCAGCACGGCGGGGGGCGGAAGGTTTTGCCGAGTTTGCGCATTCGAGTGATGAAGTGCGCGTGCGCAGCAAGGCGCCGATTTATATCTATGACCGGCTTGGCGAACCAAACAAAGACATGCTCGAAGAAAATCTGGCGTTTGCTGAACGCGGTGATATCGCCGTTACGTTTGCGAGCGGCATGGCAGCGATTGCCGGCGTGCTGGGGATTCTTACAGGAAGCGGCAGTGAAATTCTCGCGCATAAAACATTATACGGTTGCACATACTCGCTGCTCACGAATTGGTATCCGCGTCTTAAGATCTCATCCACGTTTGCCGATCTGACAAACCTCAACGAAATTCGCCGCCACATTACACCGCGAACCAGAGTCGTTTATATGGAGTCGCCCGTAAATCCAACCTTGCGGCTGATTGACCTGAAGGCAGTAGCGGATATTGTGAAGGAGGTAAATAAGAAGAGAGCCGACGACGATAAAGTCTACACCGTTGTTGACAGCACCTTTGCAACGCCCTTCTGCCAACGCCCGCTTACACTTGGTGTTGACTTCGTTGTCCATTCCCTGACAAAAGCGATTGGGGGATTCGGTACCGATATCGGCGGTGTGGTGATTGGCCCGGCGTGGAGTTACGACCGATTGATGTTGTACAGAAAAGATTTCGGCGGCGTTCTGTCGGCAAAGAGTGCATGGCCTGTTCTTGTGCAGGGCTTGCCGTCGCTTGCCGTGCGCATGCGTCAGATGCAGGAGACTGCGCAACAGGTTGCCGAGTTCCTGACGACGCGTCCGGAAATCGAATGCGTTCATTACCCGGGTCTTGAAGATTTCCATCAAGCAGAATTAGCACACCGGCAAATGATGGATTATGATGGCAACTTTGCGCCTGGGGCCGTTCTCTATTTTGTAATGAAAGGAGAGAGCCCGAAGGATGCATTGAACCACGCGGAACAATTCATCAACCATGTTGCACAGAATTCATACTGCATAACGCTTGCCGTCAGCCTGGGCAATATCCGGACGTTGATCGAACATCCCGGCTCCATGACGCATTCAGCCATCCCGCCGGAAGAGCAACTTTCAAAAGGATTGAACCCCGGCGGCATACGACTGGCAATTGGGCTGGAGAAACCGGAAGACATCATTAAAGACCTCTCGGCATCATTGGAGGCGACAAGGTAATTGCGGACTCCGGATTGGAGTTTGATTTTCTTCATTCCGGATAAACACACTACAAACAGGAGAGCAGATGCACTATAGTTCAGTTTCACCCGCCATAAAATCAAAGTTCGAACGAAAATTTGTGACGGCGGAAGAGGCGGTGGCAGTCATTCGCTCGGGTGATCGTGTCTACATTCATCCCGGATGCGCAGTGCCCCAGATACTTGTTGATGCGATGGTGGGGCGTTACGAAGAGTTGTTTAACGTTGAAGTCTGCCACTTGATGGGTGTCAGCGAAGCGGCATACGTCCGTCCCGAAATGGAAGGACACTTTCGGCATAACGCATTCTTCATCGGCAAGAACGTTCGCAAGGCAGTGTGTGAAGGGCGGGCGGATTTTACGCCGATTTTTCTTTCCGAAATCCCGTCGCTGATCTACCACAAGAATTATAAAATCGATGTTGCGTTGATTCAGGTCTCGCCGCCCGATGAGCACGGCTTTTGCAGTCTTGGCGTCGGGGTGGATTGTACGCGGGCAGCCACGGATGTCGCGAAGGTTGTTCTCGCCCAGGTGAATACCAATATGCCGCGCACGCTCGGTGATTCGTTTATCCACATTAGCAAGATTGACTATTGCGTTGAAGTGGACACGCCGCTGCGCGAGCTGCCCCAGCTCGAAGGAGATGAAACACCGGAGGAGTTGGATGTTTACAGGAAAATAGGCGGGCATGTGGCAAGTCTCGTGGAGGATGGATCCACGATGCAGCTTGGTATTGGAAGAATTCCGGATGCGGTTGTACAGTTTCTGGGCGATAGAAAGAACCTCGGGATTCATTCGGAGATGGTGAGCGACGGGATCATACCCCTGATCGAATCGGGCGTTATTACGAACCGGAAGAAAACGTTGCTGCCGGGCAAAACCGTTACCTCTTTTGTACTGGGCTCGCATGAACTGTTTAACTACATCGACAACAATCCATTCATGGAATTCCGTCCGACGCAGTTTACCAACGATCCGTTTACGATTGCGCGCAACAGAAAAATGGTTGCAATCAACAGCGCAATTGAAATTGACCTGACCGGCCAGGTCTGCGCCGATTCGATGGGCTACAGATTCTACAGCGGCTTTGGCGGACAAACAGATTTTATCCGAGGCGCGGCACGGTCCGAGGGAGGCAAGCCGATTATCGCGTTGCCTTCGACTGCAAAAGACGGAACGATTTCGCGCATCACGCCGCATTTGAAAGATGGCGCAGGTGTTACCACCACACGCGGGGACGTCCATTATGTTGCAACAGAATTTGGCGTGGTGAACCTGCACGGAAAATCCATCCGCGAACGAATTGAATTATTGATCAGCATTGCGCATCCGAATTTTCAATCGGAGTTGCTGCAGGCTGCGAGAGAACAGTATTTTACATGCTAAGCAGATGAACCCAGTACACCGTGGTTCATCCCATAAAAAACAGGAGACTGGAATGGCCAAAGGAATTGTCACCTTCAACATTGAAACATGCAAGGGCTGCGAGTTATGCATCGAAGCATGTCCGCAGGAGAGTATTGAACTCTCGCCGTCGCTGAACAAGCACGGCTACCATTATGCAGTCTTGATAAAGGATAACTGCACCGGATGCGTCAACTGCGCGCTTGTTTGTCCCGATGCGGTAATTACGGTGTACCGCGAGAAAAAGAAAGGCAAGCCCGTATCCGTCGCGACGATTACGAATGTTACTTCGGATATAACGGTGTCGGTCTCGTAAGGTTCCGTAGGTGCTGAGCGGAGCGAAGCATCTCACTGCTCCTGGATTAAATGGTTTTTAGATTCTTCACTCCGCTCATCCTTTCGGGGTTTCGCTCCGTTCAGAATTTGATGGAGGAACCATGGAACTCACAAGCTTCATGGAAATCTTCACGCTCGTGTTGGGGATGCTGGTGTTTGTGTATGTGATTGCGTGGGTGTTTCAAGGCACGACGGAAGATGACAGGGAAGAACGCCGGCCAATGCAGCATCCGAAGTTGGCCCCGGGGAAAGAAGTCGTAGCATCACAAGTTGGAAACCGATGAATCGGTTTTCCGGTTGAGGGTTTTCATTAACACCCAACTTAAGTTGGGTGTTAATGAGGGAAGCAGTAATCTGGTAACCGCTTCAGCGGTTTGAGTGTGGCGGCAAAATTTTCAGGTGCGCAGAATGCTGGAAAAGAAAATGTGGAGCATGAATGTTCGCGCGTTAGGCGGCTGGAAGGTGGCGCTGCTTTTCAAGCGCCAGTGTTGCGCCCGCTTTCGGCGCAACACCGAAGCGAAGCGGAGCCTGTAAGACGCCGACCCACGTTGCGGCGCTTTTCCGCAACGGGGGGAACGCCCAAGGTGTTGATTTCGAATTGTGGACTGTTGATTGCGGATCTAAAAAAATGGTGAACGGGAAATTTGTGAACGAAGAATTGAATAGTCAATGGTCAGCTCAATGTTCAATGGTCAATGAATGAGAGGAACAGACGTGTCAGACAATAGTAATATCAGACTGATGAAAGGAAATGAAGCGCTTGCTGAAGCGGCGATTCGTGCAGGCTGCCAGGCGTATTTCGGGTATCCGATTACACCGCAATCGGAAATTCTCGAGTACCTGACGGACGAAGGACGCCGGCGCGGCATGATTGTGCTGCAAGCCGAAAGCGAAGTCGCTTCGATTAATATGGTCTACGGCGCTGCAGGCGCAGGTGCCCGCACGATGACATCATCGTCATCGCCGGGCGTTTCCCTTATGCAAGAAGGCCTGTCGTATATCGCGTGCGCAGAGCTTCCGTGTTTGGTTGTGAACGTGAACCGCGGCGGACCCGGACTCGGCACGATCCAACCGTCGCAAGGCGATTATTTCCAGTCCGTGAAAGGCGGTGGCCACGGCGACTACCATCTGATTGTCCTCGCGCCCGCAAGCGTGCAGGAGATGGCGGACTTCGTGTTCGATGCTTTCAATCTTGCTGATAAATATCGAAACCCCGTGATGATTCTTGCCGATGGAGCGCTCGGGCAGATGATGGAGAAAGTTGAATTTCGTCCGTACAATCCCGCCGACCATATTCCGCCAAAGCCGTGGGCAACCGTAGGCAAGCCAAAGGATCGCGAGCGCACGATCATTACATCGCTGCACATCCAGCCGGAAAAGATGGAAGAGATCAACCTTCATCTGCAAGAGAAGTACCGGCGGATCCGCGAACGTGAGGTACGGTATGAATTGGTGCAGACGGAGGACGCGGAATATCTTCTCGTCGCATACGGACTTGTTGCGCGCATCGCGCATCGGGCGTTGGAGCTTGCCCGCGCGCAGGGAATTCGCGTAGGGTTGCTTCGTCCGCAAACGCTGTATCCATTTCCAACAGAGGCAAGACGCGGATTTACGACGCAGGTGCGCGGCATGCTTACAGTGGAAATGAATGCAGGCCAGATGGTTGAAGATGTCCGTCTCGCCGTGGAAGGGAAAGTGCCTGTGGATTTCTACGGCCGCATGGGCGGTATCATCCCATCGCCGGAAGAAATTGTGAAAGCGCTGGAGAAGCTGATGAAGAACAGTGTGGCAGAGACTGCGGAAGTGTACTGACATCGCAGTCATAGTGAGATCATAACGAATATCAAACAACACGGTGAACTTTATGTCAACAGAAATTCTTGAACCGGAAGCAGCAGAACCTGATCTCGCACAAATGGATTGCGTGTACGCAAAGCCCGATACACTTACAGACACGCCGTCGCATTACTGTCCCGGTTGCGGGCACGGTGTCGCGCACCGGGTGCTCATGGAAGTTATCGACGAGCTGGGCATTCAGGAGCAAACCATCGGGGTGGCGCCGGTGGGCTGTTCCGTTTTCGCGTATCAATACATGAATGTCGATATGCAGCAAGCCGCCCACGGCCGCGCATCGGCAGTGGCAACGGGCATCAGGCGCGTTCATCCCGACAAATATGTGTTCTCGTATCAGGGCGATGGCGACCTGGCGGCGATCGGAACGGCGGAGACGATTCACACTGTGAACCGCGGCGAGAACATTCTCGTCCTGTTCATCAACAACGCGATCTACGGCATGACCGGCGGTCAAATGGCGCCGACAACCCTGCTTGGCATGAAGACAACAACATCGCCCCTGGGGCGCACGGTGGAAACCGCCGGCTTTCCGATGAAGATCACGGAGATGATTGCCATGCTTCCCGGCGCGTACTACGTGAGCAGAAATTCCGTTCACACACCAAATGCCGTGCGCCATCTGAAGAAAGCGATCACGAAAGCATTCCAATATCAAAAAGAAAAAAAGGGCACGTGCTTTATCGAAGTCGTTTCCAACTGTCCGAGCGGATGGAAGATGACGCCGCTGCAGGCAAACGAGTGGATGGAGGAGAACATGTTCCCGATGTATCCGCCGGGAGAAATTAAGGTTCCAAAACCGTAAACACCCTGAACGGAGCGTAGCGGAGTGAAGGGTCTCACTCTTGTTAAATGGCAGTGAGGTCCTTCGCTGCGCTCAGGACTTAATGACAACAAACATTGAGACCCTTCGCTGAAAGGCGCTCAGGGTTAGAAAAGGAAAAATCCAAATGACACACGAACTACTTATTGCAGGCTTCGGCGGACAAGGCGTTCTCTCGATGGGAATGACACTCGCCTACGCCGGCATGATCGAACAAAAAGAAATCAGTTGGATGCCGTCGTACGGGCCCGAGATGCGCGGCGGAACGGCAAATTGCATCGTCATCGTATCGGACAAAAAAATCAGCTCGCCTATCCTTACCACTTTCGACACGGTGATTGCGCTGAACCAGCCCTCGCTTGATAAGTTTGAGAAGGCGGTGAAGCCGGGCGGACTTCTGATGTACGAATCAACCACCATCATCAATCCGCCTACACGAACGGACATCGACGTGCAGCCGATAGCCGCCGGCGAGGAAGCCTCCAAAATGAAGAACACAAAGATCATGAACATGATCGTGCTCGGTGCGTTTCTGGGACGGACGGACGTGGTTGCAATCGGAGCGGTGATAGAAGCTTTGAAAAAGGTATTGCCGGAACGGTATCACCATTTGCTGCCGCTGAACGAGCAAGCGCTGCAACGAGGGAAAGAACTTGTAGCCTGTATGCGCAAGTATAATTGCGAATTGTCGAATGCGGATTGAACCATCAATTCGAAATCGGGCAATCCGCAATCCGAAATCAAAAAAAGGAGCAATCTATGAACCATACCTGCGTCCATTCATGTAAAGAACTTTGCAACGCGCTGGAGCTTGCAGAAAAGTACGAGCTTGAGGCGATCCGGGAGTATAAACGGTTCGCGGAAAAATGCGACTATCCGGATGTACGCGCATTGCTCGAACAGTTGATAGGCGACCGTGAAGCATCATTGAAGGTGTTGGCGGAAAAACGTGCGATGCTTGCGGCGAAGTTCGCTGTGCTGGATAATATTACTGATAGCTTTGTGTAGAAGCCATGAGTTCGGAAACCGGAGTATGTCCATGACCAACCTGCGTGATGACGGAATAAACTGGAAAGAGATTTCACTCGAAGAAGTGTTCGAACTGGCCATCGCGGATGAAGAGTATGCGCGTGAATACTACCGTCGCGCTGCCGGACTTACGGGAAGCCCCCACACGCATCGTCTTCTGCTGGAGCTTTCCGCAATGGAACAAGGCCATGCAGATGCACTGCGAAAGGAACTGGAAGAGCTGCGCATTGAACGTCAGCAGGAAACAGGCATGGCCGATTGAATGCCTGACATTGTTCTACATGCAAGCGGAACGACTCCGTTCGCTTGCTGTTCTTGATGGAGCCATCAATTCTGGGAGGTAATTATGAAATTCGATATCGGACAACTTCTGAAACTCGCGCTGATTACTGCGTCGGGAACAGCCGCGAGTGTCGCAGTCGGATTGATCATGTATGGCGGAGATGTCTTCCGGCCCACGACAGTCGCGTTTGCATATTTTTCGTTCGGACTCAGCGGCGCTTTTATCTTTGCCTTCTACCATGTGCGCAATCTTTCCGAGACTCTCATAACAGCCATTGTTGTGAGTGGGACGCAGTTCATTATCGGAATGATTTGGTTTTCGTGGGTGAACGCGCTCATCTGGTCGTTCGGGGTGAACATGCCCGTGGTTCTGCTTGCCTTCACGTTCGAGCGGAAGCTCGCACATTTCCGGCAGGCCAAGTTCACGGTTGTTGCGCTTGTGTACAGCGCCATGTTTGTACTGCTGACGTTGTTGGTTGCAGTCTTTACCGGCGTTGATCTTTTGCCGGCATCGCTCTTCCGGGATAACTGGATAGACGGGCTTCTCATCGGCACAGGCCTCGGTCTTGGCGTCGAAGGGGCAGAATCGATTATTCGTTCGTGGGAAGAACATAAGTCCGCCGTAACGAAAACAGGAATCTGATATTTTTTTGTCAGGTGGAATTTTGCTCTGCCGCCGCTGATCATCAGCGTCGCTTTGAACAACAATAGCGAGGGAACTGAATGTCTTCCTATAAAATTGCCTGGCTTCCGGGAGACGGAATCGGGAACGATGTAATGGATGCCGCAAAGATCGTTCTGGATGCAGTACGATTGGATGCTGAGTATAGTCCGGGAGACATCGGCTGGGAGTACTGGTGCAACGAAGGCGACGCATTCCCGCAGCGAACAGTCGATCTGCTGAAGAGTGTTGACGCTGCGATGTTCGGCGCGATCACATCGAAACCTGTAAAGGCGGCGGAGGCTGAGCTTGTTCCCGAGTTGAAGGGGAAAGGGCTCATCTATCGCTCACCGATAGTTCGTATGCGTCAGCAGTTCGATCTCTATACGTGCCTGCGTCCCTGCAAAGCCTACGACGGCAATCCGCTGAACTTCAAAGAGGGCATCGACATTGTTGTGTTTCGCGAGAACACGGAAGATCTGTACGCGGGCGTTGAGTTCAATCCTGTTCCGCAGGAGCTCGCCGATGTGTTGACGAGAATTTCAAAACCTTTTGCCCCGTTCAAAGACCTTCCGCTCACCGCCTATGCAATCTCCTGCAAGGTGAACACGCAAAAAGGATCGCAACGAATTGTGCAGGCAGCATTTGAGTTTGCCCGCAAGAACAAACGGAAAAAAGTTACCGTCGTACACAAGGCAAATGTCGTGCGCGCAACGGACGGACTCTTTCTTGAAGAAGCAAAAAAGATTGCCGCTCAATATCCTGACATTGAGATGGATGACGCGAACGTTGACGCCATCTGCATGTGGCTGCTGAAAAATCCCCGCAACTACGATGTGCTCGTTGCGCCCAATCTGTATGGCGATATCATTTCCGATCTTGCGGCGCAGATGGTGGGGGGACTTGGATTCGGATGTTCCGGAAATATCGGCGAGAAACTCGCCGTCTTCGAACCGTCGCACGGTTCGGCGCCGAAATATGCGGGGCAATACAAAGTCAATCCGATTGCAACCATCCTCGCTGCAAAGATGATGCTGGAGTGGTTGGGCGAAAATAAAAAAGCTGCGCGCATAGAGAATGCGGTAGCGTCCGTTATCCATGAAGGAAAAGTACGTACCTACGACATGGGCGGCACGAACACAACTCTTGAGATGGCGAGAGCAATAGCGCAACAGTTGCCGGACTAACGTACATCCTGACGGCGACGCTTTACGCAGACTCTTCTTATGGAAGAGTCGGGATCCGGTTTTAAGGAGAACGACAATCCAAGACATCATCGTACATGAAGTTGGCATGCGCGACGGTTTGCAGATGGAAAAGCAAGTCGTTCCGCTTCAACAAAAAATAGAATGGATTGAACGGCTCATCGAATCGGGCGTTGATATCATTCAGGCGGGATCGTTCGTTCGCGCCGACAAAGTACCGCAGATGGCGGATACGGACGAGCTCTTCAAATTCTTCTTGCAGCCGGAAAGAAAATCTGCCACGACAATTCTTTCCGCGCTTGTTCTGAATGAGAGAGGACTCGATCGTGCGCTTGAGTGCGGCGTGGAAATGATCTGCATGGGCGTGTCGGCAAGTGAAACGCACAGCATGAAAAACACAGGCATGTCGATTCACGAGGCGACCGGCCGTATTCTTGCGATGGCGCAGACGGCGTCGCGTGCGGAAAAGAAAGTTCAACTCTCGGTTCAGTCAGCGTTTGGTTGCGGGTATGAGGGTGCTGTACCCCGGGATCGCGTCATGACCATTGTGGGACAATTTCTTTATCAAGGCTTCCGCAACATCAGTCTTGCCGATACCGCCGGACATGCAACGCCCGATCAGGTGGAAAAAATGTTTGCCGGGATTCTTGAGTTGGATGAGAAGACGGAATGCACTTGCCACTTCCACAACACGTTCGGTCTCGCGCTTGCAAATTGTTATGCCGCGATGAAAGCCGGCGTCACCTCATTCGAATCATCTGTTGCCGGACTTGGCGGCTGTCCATTTACGAAAATTGCGGGCGGCAATACCTGCACGGAAGATTTTGTGCACATGCTGCAGAGAACCGGAGTCCGGGAAGATATTCATCTTGAGAAGCTGATTGACGTTGCCGGAAAGATGGAGAAGTTTTTTGGGAGAACGCTCGACGGAACAGTTTACAGGGTTGGAACTTTAAGCAATACTTCTGTGATAGCTTAAACGAGATGAACACGACTCCCAAACTTCTTTCAGGAATACGCGTCCTCGACCTTACCAACGTCCTCTCCGGGCCGTTTGCAACGCTGCATCTTGCATTGCTGGGCGCTGATGTCATCAAGATTGAAAACCCCAAAGACGGCGATCTTGCGCGCAAGCTCGGCAATGTTCCCGAATTGAATGAGAAGTTGATGGGAACGAGTTTCCTCGCGCAAAACGCAAACAAGAAATCCCTCACACTCAATCTCAAGGAAAACGAAGCAAAGGAAATTTTCCTGCGGCTCGTCCGTACGGCGGATATTGTCGTGGAAAATTTTCGCCCGGATGTAATGACACGGCTGGGACTTGGCTACGCAAGGCTGTGCGAAGAGAATCCGAAAATAATTTACTGTGCAATTTCCGGGTTCGGCCAAACGGGGCCGGATGCGATGAAGCCGGCCTACGATCAGATAATCCAGGGCTTGAGCGGAGAGATGGCAATCAACGGCGACGAAAGACTGAATCCGCTGCGCGCCGGATTTCCCGTGTGCGACACGGTCGGCGGGTTGAATGCGGCATTCGCGATTATGGCAGCGTTGTATCACCGCGAACACACCGGCGAAGGACAATTCATCGATGTCGCGCTGCTCGACTCGATTATGCCGCTGATGGGATGGGTGGCAGCCAACTGGCTCATCGGGAAACAGGCTCCCGTAATAATGGGAAACGACAATTTTACTGCTGCGCCGTCCGGTGTGTTCGCCACGCTCGATGGTTTCATCAATATCGCAGCGAACAAGCAAGAGCAATGGGAATCGGTGGCAGATGTTCTGGACGTTCCGGAATTGAAGTCAGATCCAAGATTTCAGAAGCGCGATGTCAGAAAGAAAAACAGAAAAGAATTGACGCCGCTGCTCGAAGCGCGGCTCAAGCGTCATCCCACTAAATATTGGGTGGAAGAGTTGAACAAATGTGGCATCCCGTCAGGCGAGATTCTGAGCATGCAGGATGCTCTGCAACAGGAACAGATCAAGCATCGCCAGACGATCTCCACCGTCAATGCAGATGGAATTGGTGAACTCAAGCTATTCAATATAACGGCAAAGTTCGAGAAAACTCCGGGCAACGTTGAATATCCACCGCCGGGATTGGGAGAGCACACCGATGAAATTCTGGTGGGACTTGGATTCCCGAAGGAACCGATCGCGGAGTTGAGACAACGAGGAGTCGTCTGATACTTGTTCCCGGACGGAAGAATCTTCCTTGGTACGGATAGCTCGAAGTTGAAATGATTCTACTGATACAAATCGAAAAGGCGCAACAATGGCAATGACCGTCGTAGAAAAAATACTTGCCCGTGCATCGGGGCGAACAGAAGTAAAAGTGGGGGATGTTGTGGAGCCCCGCGTCGATCTGGCAATGTCCCATGAGAACGCGGCACTCGTTATCAATCAATTTTTGGAAATCTACCACGGCACAGATTTGCTACCCGTCCTGTGGGACCACGAGAAAGTGGCGATCGTGTTCGATCATCGCGTGCCGGCGGAATCATCAAAGACTGCAACCAATCAGAAAAAGATTCGCGAGTTCGTGAAGCACAATGCCATCCGGAAATTCCACGACATTCGCGGTGACACGGGAGGGATTTGTCATCAGGTATTGCCTGAAAACGGATACGTCCGGCCCGGCTTTGTCGTGGTTGGGACCGATTCGCATACAACCAGCCACGGTGCGCTGGGTGCGTTCGCCTTTGGGATTGGCGCGACGGAAATGGCGAGCGTATGGGCGCTGGGTTGCGTCTTGAATGTTGAAGTACCCGCAACCATTCGTGTGAACGTGACCGGACACTTCCCCGAATTCGTCGGTCCGAAAGATTTGATTCTGCATCTGATAGGAACCATCGGCGCTGAAGGAGCAAATTACAAAGTGATT
>JBBRUI010000044.1:0-20046 GCA_038247945.1 Bacteroidota bacterium
CACGTCCAGACGACGTACGTGTTACCGGGTACCGCAGCGACACGATGAGCGGACGACCATCTGTTCTTTGCCGATTCAACTTTCTGAAACGAAACCTGACCCAGGTCCTGTATGTCTGCATCCGGACCCACGACAAACTCAGCCACGTCGCCGGTCTTCGAGAGAAACACATCTGTTTTCTTGTCACCATAATTTCCAACTTCTCCGTCTGAAAAATCAAAACCGGATCTTTCAGGAGCAACGACGTTGTCATGAAGAACCGCCTCGAATGGTTTGTCGTCTTCTTCCTCTGTCTTGCGGCTAACCTCTCCATCTACCAGCACAGAACCATCGTTAACCAGAATCAGAATCGATATGGGATTTCCATAGTTGGGTTCGTGCTCGTGCACGGGAGTTGGATTATCTTTCGGCGTCTTTGTCTCTTGCACACGAGCCGGCCTGTCAGAAGAATTCGAGCCGCCTGTCTCCGGGTCGCGGGAAGTTCCCGTCGTCCTGCGCTGGGCTTGCGAAACGAAAACTAGGCAAGCCGCCATCAGCAAAGTCAAAAGATATCGCTTCATGGTATTGTCCTTCCGCTTGTGTGAGGTCAAAAAACCAACAAAGGAGAATGGCACCACTCATCCGGCCACCATCAAGTCCGTACAAGCAGCACCTTTATTCTCCTCTGTTGTCAACCTTACCCTATGGCCACTTCACAACCAACAGCACGCCATTCCTCATCACCACTGCCACCATCACCACCACCTCCGCACAAGGGTAAGCCGATCAAATCAACGAACTTTTTCTACATGAACTCTTGTTCTCTCGCCACTTGAACTCTTCGCCCGTTTCAATAACGGGTTCGACTTCTGGAGTTGATACGCCCAATCGAACGTAACACGCGTGGGAGAAATATTTGCCACTCTGAATTTTGCATAGTGGTCGTCCCACGTCCACACTACATATGTATGCCCTGCGACCAATCGAACGTCGTGCGTCGTCGACCATCCCGATGATGGGGCTTCACGGATCTGGAGGATCGACCCGGTCGGGCCCATGTCCTGTATATCGGAATCGTCGCGTACATTCATGTAGAACACACCCTGATAATTTTCGAAATACATATCCGCGTACAAGTCATTGTTAGGAACCACTGCATACCGGGAGAAATCATAACCGGAGGTCGCGGTGGCGCGACGGTAATCGTCAAGAACAACGCCATACCCTTCGGGCCGTGGAATGTCATACGCAACATCGCGGCTCAACTCGCTTTCATTTCCTTCATAGTCGTATGCTGTTACTGCGTAGTAGTACGTGCTGCCGTTGCGCGCTCCGGTATCGTTGAAGTACGGCTCATTGACAGAGCCGATCAATTCATACCTTCCATCGTACGACGAGCTGACAAAGACGTTGTATCCTGCCACATCGTTATCGCGGTTTTCATCCCACAATAATTCAATAAAGTTATCGCCGGTCTCTGTCCACAGCCCTACCGGACGCGCCGGGGGTGTGTTGTCGGCAAAGTCGGAAGCAAATTGCTGACAACCTATGGCACCCAGTGCAAGCGCCAAAACCAAAATCCCTTTAACTGATTTCACGACTCCTCCTGCATCAATCATTGTAAGAGGAAATTGCAAAGCCCATGCCATCCGTTACGCGCAAAAAAGAATTGGAATGGTGAGATATTTAAGGGTGGCAGATTACGGGTGTAGCAGAGTGTATGCAGTGAGTCTATAAATCAAGACGATTAAAGAGGCTAACTCCAGAATACCTGACCGTTATTTACGATCGCAACGGATCTTCCCCTCAACCTATAGCCTTCGAACGGTGTATTTTTGGACTTCGAACGAAGCTTCTGAGCATCAACAACCCATTCTATAGAGGGGTCGAAGAGTGTGAGATTGGCAGACTCGCCTTCCTGAATTTTTATTGTGGGTAGATGGAGAATTCTTCGGGGATTGGTTGAGAGTTTTTCGATCAGTTGATATAACGAGAGAATCTTATTCTGAACCAACTCCGTAATGCTCAGCCCGATTGCAGTCTCGAGTCCGACAATGCCAAAAGGTGCCGCCTGGAATTCAACCTGCTTCTCGTCGTACGAATGCGGCGCATGATCAGTCGCGATGACATCGATGGTTCCGTCTTTCAGTCCCTGCTTCATCGCTTCGACATCATCACGTGTACGCAACGGCGGATTCATTTTTGTGTTTGTATCATACGAGCGGACAGCATCGTCCGTCAGCGTAAAGTGATGAGGAGTGACCTCGCACGTAACCTTTAGTCCGTTTGTCTTTGCGGCGCGGACCAACTCCACACATCCGGACGTGCTCATGTGTGCAACATGATATTGTGCGTCCGTGTAACGCGCAAGCTGGATGTCTCTCGCCACCATAATGTCCTCCGCGGTTGCAGGCATTCCCGCCAAACCCAACGATGTGGAATTGAATCCTTCGTTCATCACGCCCCCTTTTGTGAGGGGCAGATCCTGCGCATGCTGGATAATCGGTTTGTTGAACATCTTCGCATACTCAAGCGCACGCCGCATAATTTCGCCATCGTAAACCGGATCGCCATCATCCGTAAATGCAACGGCGCCTGCGCTTGCAAGTTCCGCAAGCGGCGCCATGTGTTCACCTTTTCTGCCCACTGTTACGGCTGCGACCGGATAGACATCAACGAGTCCGTTCAAGGCGGCCCGCGCCTTTTCCTGTATAAACCGGATAACCGACTCATCATCAATTGCAGGATTCGTGTTCGGCATGCATGCGACGCCGGTAAATCCGCCTGCGGCAGCGGCAGTGCAGCCGGTGAGAATTGTTTCTTTATGTTCGAATCCCGGCTCGCGCAAATGAACGTGCATATCAAGAAACCCCGGCGCGATGATTTTTCCTTTCAGGTCAACAACCTGAGCCGAAGCCGTTGCAATGATACCGGATTTCAGCGACTCGATTCTCCCGTCAACGATACGGATGTCGAGGGTTTCATCTCTGCCCGATACAGGGTCGATCAGCCTTGCATTTGCGAGTATAAGATTCATTTTTTCTTTCGAAATAATCGTCAATGAAGAATTGGCGATTGACAATTGGCAATTTAGTTTCTTGTTCCAAGTAAGTACAACACCGCCATTCGCACGGCGACACCATTAAGAACTTGCTGCAAGATTACAGAGCTTTCACTATCCGCAACATCAGCCGAGATTTCCACATCGCGGTTGATCGGGCCCGGATGCATAATGACGATATCCCGCCCGGCCTTCTCCAATCGTTGGCGTGTGATGCCGTAAAAGTTATGATACTCGCGGATGGATGGAAACAGCCTGCCTGCGTCGCGCTCCAGTTGAATTCGCAAGACGTTCAACGCATCAACCTGCGGCAATATGTCATCGAGATGATGATACACCTCGACACCCAGTTGCTCGATCTCGCGGGGAATCAATGTCGAAGGGCCACACACAGAAACCTTCACGCCCATCGTTTTCAATCCGTAAATATTCGACCGTGCCACCCGGCTATGCGCAATATCCCCGACAATGCAAACATGCAGTCCGGCAAGACGACCGAACCGTTCGCGCAGTGTGTACATGTCGAGCAGCGCCTGGGTCGGATGTTCGTGGCCGCCATCTCCGGCATTGATGACTGCCGATTCGATGACGTGAGAAAGATAGTGGGCTGCGCCGGCGGCGGAGTGGCGCATCACAACCATGTCAATCTTCATCGCCTCAATGTTGCGTGCTGTATCCTTTAACGTCTCGCCTTTCCCCACGCTTGAGCCCGAGGTTTGAAATGCAAGGACATCGGCAGAGAGCCTGCGCTCGGCAAGCTCGAATGAAAGGCGTGTGCGGGTAGAGCTTTCAAAAAATAAATTGGCGATGGTCTTGCCTTGCAGGGGCGGGACTTTTTTTATCGGGCGATCAAGCACTTCGCGGAACGAGACTGCCGTGTCGAGGATGAGTTGAATATCCTCCTTGGGCATTCCGTCCAGTCCCAGCAGATGTTTACTTTTTAAAGGCATTTCAAGAACCCTTGCTAAAATCAGTGTGAGACAGAGACCAGATCGTTAGGATAGTAATCCGCTACATTATCCCTCTGGTTCCTCTGTAATCTCTGGGCACTCCGTTGTAAGCTTTGCGTTATGGAATTTCCGACCAGACGTCAGGGTTGAGATTCCGGGTGCATCAACAACACCTCATCTTCCCCATCAACTTCCTTCAAATGAACTCTGATTGATTCTTCGGCAGAGGTCGGGACATTCTTCCCGACAAAATCTGCTTTCACAGGAAGCTGACGATGGCCGCGATCAACGAGCACTGCAAGTTGAATCGTGCGCGGCCTTCCAATGTCGGTTAACCCATCGAGCGCGGCACGGATTGTCCTGCCGGTGTACAGCACATCATCAATCAGAATTACATCTTTGCCGCTGATGTCGAAGAGAATATCGGTGCTTTTCATTTGCGGCTGTTCGAGCTTCCCAAGCAGGTCGTCGCGATACAATGTGATGTCGAGGAACCCGATCTTTACGGTCACTCCCTCCACACTTTCAATCTTTTTGACGATCCGCTTCGCAAGAAACTCGCCCCGCGTGCGTATCCCAACGATGACGATATTGTCCGCGCCTTTATTCTTCTCAAGAATCTCGTGCGCAAGCCGCGTGACCGTCCGCTCAAGACCGGCTTCATCAATGATTTTAGCTTTTGTTTTTCTCATTGCTCTCTCAAATAAATTACCACCAAGTCGCCAAGACACCAATTGTTTTTATGTATTGGATTTGTATTTCTTGGAGCCTTGGTGTCTTGGTGGTTTTCTTTCGTACAGAAAATAAAAAACCTCCATTCCCAGCCGGGACGGAGGTCAAATCAGGAATCTGTAATCTGAAATCTACAATCATTTTATCTTCCCTTGCCTGCCTCGCTGTGCAGGATTTAAAGGGTTTCGGAGTCAGTCACCCTGAACTTGTTTCAGGGTCCATCTTCCGTTCATGTTTTCGAGTTCGAAATGACGGTGTTCCTGTGGACGCTGCTGGGGTCGAACCAGCGACCTTACGCGTGTGAGGCGTACGCTCTGAACCAACTGAGCTAAGCGTCCAAACATCTTTTCTCCTTTGCCCCGGATGCTCTGAACTCCGCCTTCGTTTCACTTCGGCAGACAGGCAACTGAGCTAAGCGTCCCTGTTGCTGATTCATGGTAAGGATTGATGGGTGGAAAGTCAATTACGTTGCGCGCTCTGAAACGTTCCATTGTCCTCTCATAGTTTCTTTTTCCCATTCTGTCAAAACGTAAGCCCAACCGTACCGACCGGAATGAAGGTGCCGCTTCCTTCCTTAAAGAAAATCTTGTTCACCTGAACCTCCGCGAACAAAGTCACTACTCCCAGCACGATGTCCACACCAACCCCTCCCTTTATCATACCCACTGTTTGCTTCTGGAGAACTTCGAACGGACGTACGGGGTTGCCGTTGAAATTCAATTCAATTGCCGTCGTGCTCACGTTTGCTACACCCCCACCGGCGGTAATGTATGGCTTCAACACCGGCAAGGGAAGAACCGTTACCTTCGCGTTGACCGTTCCCGTAATAATGTTGATCCTGCCACCGGCAACGTAGAGGACATTCGATCCTGGGAAGGCCGCTCTGATGGGGCCTGTGAATTTGTCTCTATCTGGAGTCAGGGTCGTGTAATCGCCGGCGACACGAAAGGTGATCAGCCCCAAATCAATATCAAGATGAACACCTCCGCCCCAACCAAATCCGTAGACCTGTTCAAGCGCAATATCGAACTGATTTCCGGACGGCGGCAATCCGGTTATCTGTTTCACTCTTGCACTGAGGTTGGCATTTATGATGTTGCCTTGAACACCAAAGTGAACCGATGGACCCGGCACCTGTGCGAACAACGGAAGCGTGACGAGAAAAACGAAAGGCAGAATAAGGTTCTTCATATTTCCTCCTGATAATTTGAGCAAATACTTGAAACGGCGGCAGGTACAGACCTTGAGTTCAAGGTATCAAACCCACTCACCAATGTCAAACATCCCGCTGTCGACGCACCACACAGTAAGACGGGCAAGGATTGAGATCGGTTACTGTTGATCCATCTTGCGGAGAACAGCTTTATTTCTTAGGCTCTTTTCCCGCTTGGCTGCGCTTACTCTGAGATTTCCGTGCCGGATGCTTCCCCTTCAAAATGCCGGTACGTTCATCTGCATGGTTAAACTCCTCTGCAACCTTTTGTGGAACTCCCACTTTCTTCGCGAACGCCGGATCGTGAGCAGCGGCAGCCATGAGCTTCGCCTGTTTTTTTGTTTTGCTTGGCATGATGTTATCTCCCGTTTTTGCGATATGTATGAATGAATACATTCTATCCTCATTGTCTTTAACACCGAACGCGGACTATTGATTGCATCCGCGGCAGAACTAACACGCAATCCGCTTGCACTTGCTTCTGCGCTGGAGAAGATTGATGGCGCGGTCGACCCGACCCGCTCAATCAAAAAGGAACTGCCCATCTCTGCATTGCCGATCCGTTGGGACGCACTGTGAATTCAAGGGAAGGCGCATTTGCAACGCTGCCCGCTACTCACCCCGCCAATAAGCAAGCGCATTACACTGTTGAAGGCGATGGCGTATGCGAAGTGAAAAACTCTCGGTCAGGAAAAGCACGGGAAAAAAGACGGAGGGTTCAGACTGCGGGACGAAAGCTCGCCGAAATGGGAAGCTCAAACTCGTTGGAGCGAAGCAAGCGTGTCGAGAAAAAAAGGACTTCAAGATTTTCTATCTCGTTAGTCTCCGGGTTCATTCGCGCAACAACACCGTCTTCCAACTCTTCGCTTTCCTGCTGCGAGTATGGAGAAATCCTGTCGATGTGCAGAATATCTGCTTCACGATCGTAAAAGAGTTTTAGTTTCTTGTCCATTCAACATCTCCTTCGTGTAGCTTGCGTGCGATGTATGCCGTAATTACCCAATGACGATTTTTTTCGGCATAGTGGATAACATTTGTCCTTCAACTCCTAAAGGTTGGACTCATCTGTCCCGGCAATCTCCGAAAGCGGTACAATAAACTTCTTCCAGAACCTCACCAATATCTCTTCGTACTCCGGCAGCGTGGGTGAGTTCTCCCGCTTGTGGCAGTCATTCAACTTCTTGATGAAATCGTATTTGCTTGTTGTTTCGAGTTTCCGCCACAGAAGTTGATAGCCGTGCAAGCGAAGATACATTGTCACCAACGCTCTCCCGATGCGTCCGTTCGCGTCATAGAACGGATGAATTCTGACAAAGCGTTGATAGAATATCGCTGAGGTTCGCACCGGATCTTTGTCCTCCCATGAGAAGAGCTCACATGCAACTTTGACTTTTTCCTCAATCTGTTCAGCAGGAGTTCCGTTGAACTGAGCGCCGGACGGCTGTCTCACATCGCACTTCCCAAATCCAACGTAGCCGCGGTTAGGCTCAGCAGCATGTCTGAACGAGCCTGCGTTTGAAAGTACTCCATCGAAAAGTCCCTGATGAAAAAAATGGGTCAACCGGAGGAAATAGTCCTTGAGATTCAGTTTGCGATTGAGAATGATCTCAACTATTTGTCCGTAGAGTTGCTCGAAGGATTGGTATTTCGCTTGTAGTTGAACCAGAGCTTCCTCAGGCATGATGTTCACGCCCGATGGAAAATCCCGCATCAACTCCGCGAGATATTCGAGATCACTTGGGACTGTTGATGTTCGAAAGGGAGTTTTCAAGCATGGCCATGCTTTGGTGCATCAGTTGCTTGTACTTGGTGTAGGAAGGATAATGCGACGCTTCTGCCGACTTCGCATCCATGTCGAAGATGTACGCGTAATGGAAGTCAGTCTCAACCGGATAGAACGGCTTCGATTCATCGAACGGGAAGTTCTTGGCGAACGGCAACTTGGAGTAGTAGTCGAGCATCAGCTTTTCCGAAATGATATGGTTCAGCGCCGTTTTCTTCCACGGCACGTCTTGATGAGTCATTGAGGAAAGCGTGATGGCATCGAACGGGGCATAGCATTCAAGAATGAAGTCCACCGTTTTTTTCTCTTCTGGTGTTGGCTCGTGAAGAAAAGGATGTGGGTCAGAATATGGAATCTTGCTGCTTCCGCAATGTTTGAACTTCTGATAGACTTCTTGGTTCACGGGACCATATTTCCACTTCTCGAACGATGCGTCGAGGATTGGCTGCTTCCCAACAAGACCCCATACCTTCACGTAGTACAAAAGCTTCTGCAACTTCATCGGACTGATGTCATGGAAGGTGTTCAGTACATGATATGCGAGGCTGAGGATTTGCATGATTCAAGATAGTGAACGAAAGGATAGAAGGCAAAACATCATCCAAGAGATGGAACTCCGCAACATTGCCGATCCGTTGGGACGCACTGTGAATTCAAGGGAAGGCGCATTTGCAACGAGCGCATTACACTGTTGAAGGCGATGGCGTATTCTAAGTGAAGCGTCAACCCTTAATCAAGACTTTTTCTTACTTAAAAGTGACAGTGTTGATACACGTTATTCATGCTACCATCGCCAACAAGTCACTATGAATCACCTGCCAACTCTGATTCAAGTTGATCGTCCGAACACTTAGTTTCCTACCGTTTGGGAAGTCATATTCTCGTTTCAACGTTCCCCCAGCTGCGGGATAAAGTAGAATCCCTTGGCATCGACCGTTGAGGTCGCCTTCCGGAAGATTCGAGAGATAAGCATTCAACTGATACAAGTGTTCAGAGCGAAACTTTGGCGTCCCGAAATACTCCTGAAAAATGTCCGCTGTGTATTTACATTCCACGATAAGCTTACGGTCTGTTGACGTGAGCGTGATGTCGGTACGCATATCAGGAAGGAATTTAGCAGCTTCATCATCAATGGGCAATAACCTCCAAAAAATGTCTTCCCTTCGTACTCGATAGTCTCCCGCTTCAATCTTGTAAAAGTTACGAACGAAAGCTTCGAATAGCCCTCGCATTTGAGCCTCATCCTCAAGGAAAGCCCTGAATTTCCATTCTCCACTCTTTTCACTGGGAAGAAGATTCGTATAGAGCAATTCGCAGACCCGCATCAAGAAGTCATAGAAATAATTGTTACGATTCAATTGTACGCGACTGAAAACCTTTTTCGATAGTTCCACCTCCGTCACTTCTTGAAGACGATGGTAATGACCTATCAAATTCTCCTGCAAGCTTTGATCAAGTCCTTCAACCTTGACAACATTTCTTATTGTCGACTTGAGTATCTGATTGTGCAGAACATCATAACTCAGTTCATCAAACTCACAGTGCACCAAACCCCGGTTTAGCAGATTCCGTTTGACGGTGGCACTGACGGCTATCTTACCACGAAGGCTTCTCGTCTCTTCGCTGTGTTGAACATATCCTCGGTCAAAGCCACGCTTTATGAGATGGCTTACACCACCGATCAGGACCTTTGCAAACAAATCGACTAGGCTCGTTGTATCTTTCGCTTCAATCTTGACCAGATCCTTCTCTTCGAGTTTGTTCCATGCATAGCAAAGCAAATAGTAAATATTTTCAATTGGGACTTGCATCTGTCATTCACGAGAGGAGGGATGCTCGGTATTGGCTTACCTTTTCCTCATCATCAAACCAATACTCCCGAAGAAGAGGAACTATCTCGGACTCAACAACATATCGATACCATTCCTCGGTTGCCTTGTCCTTGTTGAGAGTGAAGAAGCTATGACCAATCTTGTAGCCAGAGCCAAGATTCTTATTGTCTGACGAAATTGCCTGATTTAATGCGGTCATCTTATTGATAATTTTTTGGATCAACACAGGCGTTGCTTGATGCTCTTCGAGATGTTGGCGAAAAGCAGGACTCTTAAACTCTGGTTCAAGCGTAATGAACCGAAATCGTCTTCGTAGTGCGTAATCGACCATTGCCAATGAACGATCAGCAGTGTTCATGGTGCCTATCAAATAGAGATTCTCCGGAATAAAGAACCTCTCATCGGAAGATTGTGAATACGCTAGCGGCATCGCGAACTCTTTGCCTCGCTTGTCATGTTCGATCAGCATCATCAGTTCGCCAAAGATCTTACTCAAATTGCCCCGGTTGATTTCATCAATGATAAATACATAAGGTTTGTCCGCAGGATCACGTTGGGCTTTTCTACAGAATTGATAGAAGACACCATTCTTCAAATCAAACTGTCCTTTCGCATTCGGACGGAAACCTTGAAGGAAGTCTTCATACGAATATGACTGGTGAAATTGGATCATTTCGATTCTTGAGTAATCTTTTAATCCTATAAGCGTATAAGCGAGACGTTTGGCAATGAATGTTTTCCCAACACCCGGAGGCCCTTGAAGAACAATGTTCTTCTTGTATTCAAGTGCTCTGAGCATTTCGTCGAATTGTTGTTCACTCATGAATACAGACTTCAAGGCATCCTGCTTCGAGTATTTCGACGGTGGTTCTATCCGAGCAGGATTTTCCTCATCGATCATACTCCGGATGAATTCATACTCCTCTGGCATAACGCGGAAAAGACTGCCCTGGTTATTGATGAGTGGTTCGCAGTTTACGAGCGAAGGGTTGCCTTGCAGAGCTTCAAGTACTATCGGAGTCTGGAGTTGTTCAACAATCTGAAATTCGAAACGCTCATCTTCTATCAAACCGTATAATCCCTTAGTCACACGGCAAATTGTCGTGATTTCACGGTCCGGGCTTGTAACATAACCGATAATCATATCGCCGGGTTTCACTTCTTGGAAATACTTGTACTTCTGCCGCTTGTTTCCTTTTTCATTGTGCGAAGTGTAGGTTTGTTTGCTACCGATGTTCGTTTCGGCGATCATCCACTGTTTCGGATTCGCATTCAGCCACCAGTAATTGACGACCGAAGTCGGAGGAATTACAGCATTGCCTCCAATTGAACCAACCCCGATAGTTTGCTTAATCTTCTCAACAAAGTCGGGCCACCTTGTCAACAGCGTAAGTGTCTTGGTCGCAAATAGAACATCGGGAAGCACAAACGAACCCCTCTTAAGCCACCTGACCTTTCGAGTGTTCTTGAATTGCTGCCTCGAGTCGTCAAACAAGTATTCAGATTCCACCTCACCATATCCGACAACTGTCTTAGCGCCTGTCCTGACAAACACAAGATCACCCGGTTTCATCCTCTTACAAAACTGATAGCAAGACTTCGCCCTGTGATTTTGCGAAGTATCGGACTCGTAATGCTTATTCAACGCGTCTCTGATTTCTTGCTGAGAATTATACTTTCTCAAATCTCCAAGCTTATCCCATCCAATGGCAATGATGCCTAACTCACTAAACTCTTCCCAACGTCCGCCCCCTTCACCCGCAGCAATTACCCAATAGTCGATTCCTGAAGCAGGGTTTCCTTCGTTCTCATCTGTTTCATCTTCACCGGAGTGTTGCTGGTAAAGCCAGCTGAAGAACTGATCAATTTCAAGATTCAGGGGAAAGTCTGTTTGCTTGCCAACGATTTTCTCATAGAGTTGAGCCACGGGCTTTGTCGCCTCGCTAAACTTCACAAGTTTTTCAACAAGGTCGGCATTAGGATCAAATTGAACCTCGAGGCCGAGAAACTTCGCCGCAAATCTGTCTCTTGCATTCAAAAAGATGAACTGATCCGGAAAAAGATAGCCAACAAGTTCGCTCACGGCGGCCTGTCCAAAGTAGTCGAGCTTGTACTTATCATTTTCATAGAAGTTTCTGATTCGCTCGATTGCTGTCCCCTCCCCGTGAGCGAGATAGATGAAGCTGTCGCGGTAATGCTCGATTGGATGGTTTGGCTTGCCAAGCGCATTCCGCCCTGCAATGGCCATACTCTTAAAGCAATGCAGGTGATCATTCATTCTTTGGAAGTCGGCCCATTGGGCCTGTTCAAGATTTTCTTTCTTGAACAATCCCTGAAAGAATTCGTAGTTTGCTCGAAGGAACAAAGACTTCTGAAACCATTCAGGAGCTTGCGCTTTGAATTCTGTTAGGTACTGAGTTAATGTTTCCATTTGAAATCATCCTTACTGCGAGACAGTGATTGCATATTATCTGTTGCATCCATTATGAATGTTCTTCAGTAAAATCCATATCCTGGATCGTTTTCTCAACTTGTTCACATTATTCTCCATGTCAGTTTCTTCAAAAGTTAGGAGTAAACCAATACACTAGCAACAAAAGGAATGGCTACTTCGCTTCTCCACCCTCCGGCCCATAGAAAAATACCCACGTTACAAAATCTTCCGTAAACTCCTCGAAGCGATGAACAACACCGGCAGGGACAAACAGAACTTCTCCCGGCTGAAACGGTTGACGCGCATTTCCATTTACAAAATATCCCGAGCCGGAGATTACGACGTACACTTCATCGCAGGTGTGCGGCAACTGCCGGTCAATCCTGTCGGGTTTGTAAATTTCAACTTCCAGCGTCCCGTGTTGAAACAACTTCACAAATTCTTTTTGCGGGGATTGCTTCAACGTTGACAGGGCGATTTCGGGAGTGAGCCGTGCGCTCATTGCGGATCCGTGCAAGTTAAGAAACGTAACAATCTGGTTGGCTGAGCGCAGGCGTTCGAGGTCTTCGGGTTTTATTTGTCGCGTCTCGCTCTTCTTCGTTTGGCGACATAGTGTGCCTTAGGTTCTTCCACACCAAATCCAATCCGTCGCTTGGGAGGAGGTTCGGGAGGCGTCATGAGTTGGCGGATGGCCCGGAAGACGACGGCAAACTGCTCATCGTACTTCTTCTCCAGTTCTTCAAGCTTTCCGGCGAGGTCTTTGTGAGTGGCCAACAATTGACGCAGTCGCACAAAAGCCCGCATGATCTCAATGTTGACCCGAACAGCTCGCTTGCTGTGCAACACGCTCGAAAGCATCGCAACGCCTTGTTCTGTAAAAGCGAAGGGAAGCTTCCTGATTCCGCCCCAATGGGTCCCTTTGACGCCACTTGAAGTCACAAATTGTGACTTCAAGATTGCGAACTCCTCTTGTGTAAGCTGAAACATAAAATCATCGGGGAACCTATCCAGGTTTCTTCGGACAGCCTGCATGAGTACCTTGTGCTCAACCTCATAGAGTGGGGCAAGGTCGAGGCTAAGAAGCACCCTCTGCCCCCTGATGAGCAAAATCCTCTTCTCGATGATTTCCGGGATCATCAATGATTGTTTCATTGCCTTTTCCAAGTCTTGGATTCACCCACAAACAACAACGTGGGCGAGAATTTGAGCCTCTTGAGGTATCTTGATAACGGCTTTCAGCTTCTCCGTATCTTTGCCACGCTTCTTCACCAACTTCGCATCCTTCTCAAATGTCTTGTGTGAACAATGCCTCGCATCGAAGCTCAGATGCCAAGTCTCTTGAACATTTCTTTCGAGGATTTGGAGCGAACAAGATTGCGTGACGCGTCCGTGTCCTCAAAGGTCTTGCGCGTCGTCTTATTCGGGAGCCGCAGCATCGGTTTTCCCTTCCTGTTGTTGTTGGTAAGGTAGAATGGATGTAGCTCAAAGGCAAATTCTCATCATCGCCCCGACAACAAAAAAGCCCTGATTGAAATATTCCGATCAGGACTTTGTAGAGTTCACCATACAATGCTCAAATTAGCGATATGCTTCGCTGCGGTGTCTGATTCTCACCACATCAATAATTCTCTCTGCATCATAGACGCTGTATACAATTCTGTAATCGCCGACACGGACTCGCCACAGGTTTTCCTCGCCAGCTAATTTACATCCGGCGGGACGAGGCCCATCCGAAAGTTGTTCGATCTTCTGCATCAAACGTCCGACGACCGAACTGTTTAGTCTTTCAAGTTCCTTGACCGCTGAACGTGCAAGCGTGACCGAATACTTAGCCACGGAGCTTTCCTTTTCGCTGCAAGCGTTTTTTTACTGAAGAAAGAGACTCCCGGGGTTCTTCAACGCGAATACGTGCAACAAGGCTATCGTGGAAGTCTTCCCAAAGATCACCATGCTTCTTCAAGTCAATCTGGACGGCAGTTCGCCGACCCTTCGCATCGGTGACATAATGAATGCCATTCATAGTACCCTCTCCATAGAATTCTCAGATTTCATGTTTGTGGTTTAAAGATACCAACAAACTTCTTCCGCGGCAACCGCGAACGTGTCTCAGTTTTCGGTGCGAGCAATCAGTATTAACCGTTACCGCAAAAACAACACCGCAACCCCCGCAACCGCCAGCAACGCTCCAATAATTGCCCGCCACGTAAGTTTTTCTTTGTAGATGTATCGCACCGGCCAAAGTTAATACGTCCATTTATGTTTTCGATTCTTCACACTCAGGACTACTGAAAAAAGACAAGATGCCGCAGCTATTTGACTCTCCAACTCAAATCCGGTATTTTCAATTCAAGAAACCAAAGGAGTTTGTATGCAAACAGTTCGCGCCTATTTCGATGGCAAGCAGATTCAGTTGGAAGAGCCTCTGGAGTTGCAACCGCAGGAGAAGTTGCTCGTCACCCTGCTGCGAGATAACGCTGCCTCTCCAACCGACATCGAGCAGGCTGCAGTTCTTGACAGCAGTAATAATGATTTCTTGAGTGATGAGGAAATCGCATACTATAAAACGCTCAAGTAATGGAGATCCTTTTCGGTCACATCTACCTTGTGAACTTCGACCCGAGCATTGGCAAGGAGTATCAGAAGGTGCGACCTGCGCTTGTTGTCCAGTCCGACAGTATCACACGCCAATCTGACCTGATTACAGTGATGCCGATTTCATCCAAGACCGAAAAGCGGGATGAGGACGACATTCTTCTTTTGAAAGATCATCGCAATCGCCTTCTCCACGACTCGCTTTTGAAAGTACGTCAGATTTCTTCGTTCGATAAACGCCGCTTCATTCATAGCATCGGTGAAGCAGGTGAGCAAACGATGAAAGCCGTAGCGGATTATCTTCAAAAGCATTTCTCCCTCTGACAACGCACACGCGCAAAACGATAAATCAAGAAATGGTATCTTCCTCCGCAAATTCCTCAGAGCCTTGAGATTCACTCCTATCGCAAGAACAACACTGCAACGCCGCCTACCGCCAGCAGCGCTCCGAGGATTGCGCGCCACGTCAGTTTTTCTTTGTAGATGTATCTCACCAGCGGCAACATCAGAATCGGGACGAGCGCCATGATCGTCGCTGCTATGCCGACTTTCGTATGCTCGATGGCAATGAGGCTGAAGGAGATTCCAAGAAACGGCCCGAACACGGAACCGAGCGCCGTGAGCATGAACGCCTTCCTCTCCTGAACGAACATACGGATTGGACTTGTGTAGCGGTTGGTCATCAATGCAACGGGAAGAAGAATAACCAGCGCGGCGATGATGCGAACCGCAGTTGCAACAAATCCGTTCACAGAGGATTCCTGATACGCCATCTTCGCAACGACAAGTCCTGCACCCTGTCCTGCCGCGGCAAGCACTGCAAAGACAATACCTGAGGTCGTCAGGGAAATCCGTTGGGATGCGTCCCCGCTGCGATCGAAGACAACGAAGCTGATCCCTGAAATAGTTATTGCAATTCCAAGTACCCCAACAACGGAGAGTGTTTCTCCCAACATGAAATATGCAAGTAATGCTGCGATTGCCGGAGCCAGCGCCATGATGAGCATCGTAACACGGGCTCCGATTTCCTGAAACGCTTTGAAGAGAAACGTATCGCCAAGCGTTAACCCGATAACGCCGCTAAGGCTGAGATACAACAGTTGCCTGCCGGACAGATCGATATTCAACTGCAGCACGACAATGAGCAGCACAAGATAAATCGTCGCAAGAATCAGCCTGGTGATGTTCACCTGAAACGACCCGCTCAGGCGCGTCGCAGATGCAAATGCAATCGCGCTGCCGGACCAGAAGCATGCTGTGAGAAGAGCGCTTAGTTCACCGAGGAATGGCATCCGAAGGAATTAGTTGTGGAATACGGCGTATGCTGTAGTGCTTCAACCATTGATTCATGTCGCTCCTAACGGAGCTCAATGGCCCTGATGTTGAACAGTTCTATAAACATTTCACTCCTACGGAGTTAGTCCGCGCAAAGCCCCATCGGGGCGAAATGTTTATAGTAACGTAAACGACAAATATCCAGAGCTCCATCGGAGCGGCATGAACCCTGCCTGGCCTTATCCCTGAATGATTTGATTCAAAATTTCACCTTCAATGTTCGTGTCGATTTGCATCCATAACGGAAGGTGATCGGACAATTGATATGTGAACTTGTCTTTGTCCATGCCCGGAAACAGCGGTTCAATTCCACCGGTGTAAAAGTCGAGCACACCGCCTTTGTCAGTAAAACTATCGGCGTAGATGGGATAATGCAAAATCTGATCGTACCGTTTATCTTTGGCAAGGTTGGTTCCGAAATCGGATTTCGCCAGCGCCTTGGGCAGCACCAGTCCTTTGCTGGTGATTGCCTTGAAGAGTTTATCCGTCCGGCTTTCGATATTGAAATCCCCGATAACGACCATGTCTTTATCTTCAGCAGTTTTCTCGTTCCGTTTTTCATCCAGCCATTCGGCGATGGTCTCGAGTTCGCGACGCCGCGCTTCGGTGGTATCACCCCAACGGATGTGGACTGCAAACATGACGAAATCAAAACTCCCGGATCGGAACGAGGCCATGTACGGACTTCTCCACCAGGAAATTTTTGTAAGGTATTCACTTCCCTCCTTGACTCTCGGCGGGTTCGCTTCAGCAGCAAGCCCGTTGAATGTTGCAGCCCGTTTGTCATAGACAAACGCTACCCGTTCCCTGTTCCCTCCCGCGTCAGGAATCATATCGGAGTACACTGCGCGCCAGTAGGGACCGAGGATTTTCAGGACTTTGCCGAGATCGGTCAGGTCGTCGCGCAATTCCACGATGCTGATGACATCGAACTGCCCAAGAATCTCGGCGATGTAATGAATCGCAGCTTCCGAGCGCCGCTTCTTGCCAAACTCGCGGATGTTCCACGTTGCGATATTCAGAGTCTCATCGAGCTTGGATGACGGAAGATTGGAGGCTGTAATACGCGATTGAAGTACCTTCAATCCTTCCGCAATCTCTTTGGAGATTTTGCCGTGATTCATCGCTTGATCCTTTCTTTAAAATAAAACTTTCACTGTAGCGACAGAGTTAGTCTTTGTCGGAACACTCAGGATTCGATCTTTGAATGGTACGTCATCGAACGCGGGCTTGGTCGTATCGCCGGCAATGCTGGTGCTGTATTTCCAGTTGTTGATGGAACAGCTGCTGAGGAAGTCGAGTTCTTCGACGAGGCGGTCGACGTTGGATTGGCTCCATCCGAAATTTGTGGAAAGAAATAATGCGAGAGCAATCAGGAAAGATTTCATTTTGCTTGGAGAGAATATGAAATGTTAGGGTTTTCTGATCTGATCAACCAACACCGCCAGAAGAATTACAACTCCGACTATGACCTGCTGCACGTACGAACCGACATCCAGCAAATTCAATCCGTTCTTGAGAACAGCAATCAACATCGAACCGATGAACGTCCCGATGATTGTCCCGCGCCCGCCGAAGAGGCTCGTTCCACCCACAATCACCGCCGCAATCACGTCCAGCTCGTACATGAGTCCGGAGTTTGGCTGGCCTGAGTTGAGGCGCGAAGCAAGCAGTATTCCGCTGAGCGCAGTCAACACTCCGCAAAGTATATATACTTGCATCAGAACTCTGGACGTACGAATGCCGGCAAGCCGCGCCGCTTCTATATTCCCTCCGACTGCGTAAACATGCCTGCCGAAGCGCGTACGCGTGAGTGTAACATGAGCAACGATGAAAACGCAAATCATGATGATCGTCGGAATGGGGATTCCGAGAAGTCGTCCGCCGCCAAGGACGGCAAACGAAGGAGTCAGATCCCATATAGGTCGCGCATCAGTATAAATGAAAGCCGCTCCCCGCCACACGGTCATCAACGCAAGCGTCACGATGAACGGTGTGATTCGGAAACGCGTGACAAACAATCCCGCAACAGATCCTGAGAGAGCTCCAACCGCCAACCCTATGGCAATCGCCAGCGGCAACGGGAGCGAAGATTCTGTCTTTAATAAACTCGTTACAACAACTCCAACGAACGCGAGCAGTGACCCGACCGAGAGATCGATTCCCGACGTGAGTATTACGAATGTCATTCCCACCGCGATGATTGCGGTGATGGAAGTTTGCAGCGAGACGTTCAGCAGATTTTCGGGAGTAAGGAAGTAGGGAGATAAAAAAGAAAAGGCGGCACACTCCGCAACCAACGCTATTCCCACACCAAGCTGAGAGCTGAACTTGCGTGCGGTCCTCGGTTCAGGCTGCGACATGCGCCGCCCCCGGCATGGCAAGTTCCATGATGCGTTCCTGCGTTGCTGTCTTTGCGTCCATCTCTCCGGAAATTCTCCCCTCGCACATCACGGCAATGCGGTCGCAAATGCCGAGTAGCTCCTGCATATCGGACGAAATCACGATGATTCCCAGGCCATCCTTCGCAAGCTGATGAATGATGCGGTAGATTTCGAACCGCACGCCCACATCTATACCATTCGTCGGCTCGTCAAAGATCAGGACCTTCGCTTTCGTCAGGAGCCATCGGGCGAGAACGACTTTCTGCCGGTTGCCGCCGCTGAGCGCGGCAACTTTTTGTTCAATCGAGGGAGTCTTGATCTGCAATTGCCGGACTGAATCTTCGGCGATCCGCTGTTCCTGTGTTCGGTCCACAAACATTCCGCGCAGCATGGACGTAAGGCTCGAGAGAGAAATATTTTCCCTGACGTTCATTTCCATAATCAGACTAAACTTGTTACGGTCCTCCGACAGCAATCCTATTCCCGCGTCAATAGCATCGCGGGGCGAACGGGGACGCACCTCCGCTCCGCCAAGCAAGATTCTACCGGCTGTAATCGCGTCCGCGCCAAAGATCAGGCGAGCAAGCTCCGTTCTTCCGGCTCCAACGAGTCCGGCGATGCCCAGGACTTCTCCCTTTGCCAAAGTCAGATTCACGCCGTGGACTTTGGGAGAAGAAAGGTTCTCGAGTCTCAACGCTTCACCGTTGTGGGAGTGTTCAAAAGCAGGAAATTCATTCTCCAACTCACGTCCAACCATGAGAGAGATGAGCGAACGCCGGTTTAGTTCTTCAGCCTTTCCCGTTCGTACCAGCTTGCCGTCACGCAGAATTGCAATGCTGTCGGCAATTTCAAAAACCTCTTCCAGCCGGTGAGAGATATAAATGATGCCGACACCGTCAGCCCGCAGCTTTCGAATCACTGTGAAGAGTCCTTTGATTTCATGCTTCGTCAGCGGCGCCGTTGGTTCATCGAGAATAAGAATGCGGAGGCGGCGGGAAATGGCGCGGGCAATTGCAACGAGCTGCTGGCGGGCAACGCTTAAGGATTTTACCGGGGCTTTCGTATTAACGGCTTCTCCTAATTGTTGCAGCGCTCTGGTGGCGGTATCGTGCATCTTCCGTCTGTCAACAAATCCGGCGAACGTCCGTACCGGCTCGTCGCCAAGGACAATGTTTTCTGCAACGCTCAGTTCAGAAACAAGTTTCAAATCCTGGAAGATCATCCCGATGCCCAACTGTTGTGCGACAGCGGGAGAATTCAGTTCAACTCTCTCGCCTTCAATGGAAATTGTGCCCGCATCCTTTCCATCCGCGCCTGCGAGAATGCGCATGAGCGTGGACTTGCCCGCACCGTTTTCTCCGACGAGACATAACACTTCACCGCGTTGCAATTCCAGCGTTACGTCATCAAGCGCGAGAACGCCCGGATATCGCTTGGTGATATTTTGCATGTGAAGGAGTGAGGGCATAGAGTCTAAAAAACTGATTGAAAACTCCTGACTCACGCTAAATGAGTTGTCTAAAAATGAATTTCTAGTCATTGCGAGGAGCGCAGCGACGAAGCAATCTCTCTCTTTCACTTGTATCAGAGTGGGAGATTGCTTCGCTTCGCTGCTAATGACACAGTTTGTAAAATCGAAAACCTGCGTCACCCTGAGCGGAGTCCCGACCGCTTTCTCAGGTCGGGATGAAGTCGAAGGGTGCTCAGAGCAGCCTTCGACTCCGTTCGCGCAAAACACTCACTGCGCTCAG
>JBBRUI010000045.1:0-19672 GCA_038247945.1 Bacteroidota bacterium
AAGTCCAACACGATTGAATATATAATCCACGTTGCGAATGCTCTTCTTCAAATCAAAAAGTTCTTCCACATGCTCTTTGCCGAGTATGCGAACGATTTCATCATTTGAAAGAAGCAACTCCTTGAAGTTTTTTCCTGATTGCCAGACATCCATTGCTGCCGATTGGACCATCCGATAGGCATCCTCACGCTTCATTTCTTTCTTCGTCAAAGCAAGCAGAACGGACTGGGAAAAAATCAAACCGTGTGTTTTTTCCAGGTTCTTCATCATCGTCTCCGGATACACGAGAAGCTTGTCAATCACATCCGTCATGAGATGCAGGATGTAATCGAGCAGAATGCAACTGTCGGGAATAACGACCCGCTCAACAGATGAATGTGTAATGTCCCGTTCATGCCAGAGTGCAACATTCTCCATCGCAGCCAATGCATTTCCGCGTAGAACTCGTGACAGTCCCGCAATTCTCTCGCAGGTTATCGGATTACGTTTATGCGGCATTGCGGAGGAACCCTTTTGTCCACGGGAAAAATACTCCTCCGCTTCAAGTACTTCCGTTCTCTGCAGATGACGAATTTCAGTTGCGAACTTCTCCAGCGAACTTCCGATGATGGCGACGGTCGTCATGAATTCCGCATGACGATCACGCTGAAGAATCTGGGTAGACACAGGTGCGGGTTTCAGTGCGAGCTTCTCGCAGACATATTCTTCCACTTCCGGACTGAGATGTTCGAACGTTCCGACCGCCCCCGAAATCTGTCCGACTGAAATGCGTTCTACTGCAGAACGCAGTCGCGAGATATTCCTTTTTGTCTCATCAAACCAGACAGCAAGCTTCAGCCCGAATGTCGTCGGTTCAGCATGTATACCGTGCGTCCGGCCAACCATAATTGTGTATTTGAATTCCCGCGCCCGCCGCGCAAGCACCTTTTCCAGTGAATCCAAACCACTGAGAAGCAATTCACCGGACTGTTTCATTTGCACTGCGAGGCATGTGTCCAACACATCGGACGATGTCATCCCCAGATGCATGTATCGCGCTTCCGGTCCAACGTTCTCCCCCACGTTGGTGAGAAATGCAATCACGTCGTGTTTTACTTCCCTCTCAATTTCGTCGATGCGAGAAACATTAAACGATGATTTTTCCCGCATAACCCGCACAGCTTCAGCAGGGATGACTCCCAACCGGGCCTGTGCCTCACACGCAAGCAACTCAATCTCAAGCCAAATCTTAAATTTATTTTCTTCTTCCCATATTTTACCCATTACAGGGCGGGTGTACCGCGCAATCATTGTGCTACAGGATTATTGAAAAGAGGGGAACGGGTTATGCGAATCTAAACCATATCGCATATGAATGTACGGAAAAGAGAGGTAAAAAGGAATGAGGTGCTAAAAGCCGAAGATCAGCCCGGCACTCAACCCAAAAAATTTTGAAGGACTCCCCGAGGTGTAGATCACGTTGTACGATCCATCGATGTTGATCCCTACAGGTTTCGCCACACGAATGCCAATTCCCACGTGTGGTGTAAAACCAAACTTCAGCTCATTGCGATCTGAATATGTTATGGGATTTGAATTCGGAGTAACCGAACGAATGGTGAGGTAATTCATACCAATAGAGAGGCCGAGGTACGGAGCGACGACATCCTTTGAAAGTAGAAACCGCAGACCGAACTGAACCGGAATTGAAACAAACTTGTATTCGTTCTTGGGAAGACTATCAATCCGTGAACCCCACTTTATGTATCCGACAGAACCCGTGAGGGCAAAGCGGGGATGAAAAAAGTACATATACGTGGCCTGACCACCAAAACCTGTTCCCGCGCTTTCACGAAATGATTCGGTCGGCTCAGCGGCAATCCACTGAAAAGAAGTGAACGCCTGCGCTTTCGACAATTGAGTTGTGAGAACCAAGGCAATCAATACGACAGCAAGCTTTTTCATACGAAGTCCTTTGGTCTGCTGCAAAGAGGATTGAATATCGTTTGTTATGATGAGCGCTTTTCGAGTTTCAAAATTACTTGCACCGGTTTTCGGTCGCGCAACACCTTGAATTTCAGTGAATCGCCCACTCTCTTTTCTTCAAGAATTGAAATGAGGGTCGTTTGGTCGGTTACCTTTTCTCCGTTCACTTCAACCACAATGTCGCCGGGTTTGAATCCTGCCCTTTCGCCCGAACTCCTGCGCTCAACGTTGCTGATGATGACACCTTCCACTTTTTCCAGCCCGAAATAGCGGGCGACGCGAGCGTCGACATCCTGAACTTCAAGTCCTGTGTAATACTCGCGCTCAATTTTGCCGCTACGCTTGAGCTCGGCAAGAATCGTCTTGACACGATTGATCGGAATTGCAAATCCCAACCCGATGCTGCCCTGGTTGGGTGTGTAGATCACGGAGTTCACGCCTATAACTTCACTCACGCTGTTCAAAAGCGGACCGCCGCTGTTTCCGGAATTGATTGCGGCGTCCGTTTGAATCATGCCGCGGTATGTTCTACCCTCCTGCGCTCTCAGGTTCATATTGGTTGAACTGACGACGCCGACGGTCACAGTCGGTTTATTGTTCACATCAAACAGGCCGAACGGATTGCCGAATGCAATAGCCCACTCCCCAATCACCACGTCATCTGAGTTGCCGAGCGTGAGGAATGGCAGATTTTGTCCGTTGATTTTCAAAAGAGCGAGGTCGGTAACCTGGTCAGTGCCGATAAGTTCAGCTTTATACTTCTCTCCGTTCGTCATCGTAACAGTGATCTCTTTCGCATTGCCGGCCACATGGTCATTCGTCAGAATATATCCATCGGCAGAAATGATGAAGCCAGATCCCAGTTCTTGAAGCTGTTGCGTATAAAGTTGATCGGGGAAAAAATTCCGGAAGAATGGATCATCTCCCCACGGACTCCGGTATCGCAACTGGCGAACTTCGAGGACGTTGATACCGACAACCGCCGGACTGCACGCAGCAACGGTTCGTGTAATGGCGTTACGCCGCGAATTGGATACATCCGAGCCAACTGAATCCCGCATTTGCAGTACGGGACCAGAACTCGAAGCTTCCGTGAAGGGAGCTGAAATATATTCGGATATCGTTTTGGCGCCTTCACTGCCCGGAACATAGCCTATCCCGTACCCGATTAAACCGCCAATTACAAAAGGGAATATTGCAATTCCAAGCATAGTATTTCTATTCATTTATTATTTTTCCTTTCCTGCAGAAAGCTCAGACTTCAGGAAGGCGGGACGTGGTAAAATATTCTCGAACGGGTTCAATGAGTTTCAGCAGGATAACAAAAACCAAAGCGACCATAAAAATCCTGAAAGCTTCGACCGAAGCGTTCTCCGGAATTACCTTCATCAGCCAGGATTGCGGGATAAGGAACGTCGCCGCAAGAACACTCAGCGTGGCGATTGCATTGCCGACATTGACGTCTTTAGACGACTTATATCCTGCAAACCATGCAACCATCCAAATCGGAACAAGCATCCAGTTTACTGTGAGCATGACACCTGCTGCCGTTGCCAGCCCTCGTCCTCCTTTGAAACCAATCCACGGAGAAAAATTATGTCCGACCAAACTTCCTATTCCGGCGCACGCTACAAGCGGAAACTCATTTCCTATAATCGTTCCGGCGAGAAGAATGGCAAGAACGCCTTTCAACAGATCAACCAACAACACAACGGCGCCAACCAACTTTGAATTGGTCACCTCATAGCTGTTCAACGTGCCGACGTTACCACTACCAACAGTTCGGATATCGACACGGGATTTCCATCTTACAAGAAAATAGGCAGTGGGAAAAGAACCGACGAGATAGCCCAAACCACCTGCGAGCAGATACTGAAGCATGAACAGTCTTGTTGTTGTGCTATGAAAGAATAATCAAAATCTTCAGGAGAATCAACGTGTTGTTGATTCCCTTGAACGAAAGGGGTATATTGAGCGTGCAAAAATCAGACCATCCCCCGATTTATCTCTCCCAGCGCGATCCGATGATCAATTCCGAACTTAAAAAATTTCTTCAGGCTTTCAAGAAGGGAAAAATTTCAGACCAAGAACTGCTTCACGCCATTTCATCTTCGATGGTGGAGACTCTGGGGTTTGCAACTCTCGACCATCACAGGGAAATGCGCCAGGGTTTTCCGGAAGTAATTTTTTCAGAAGGAAAAACTGCACAGCAAGTTGCCGCAATCGCGGCGCGTATTGTCGGACATGGAAGCATCCTGCTGGCAACGCATGCAACACCCAAACAATTTTCGGCTGTCAGGAAAAGCATCCGCAATGCCCGTTATAATGCGCTGGCCCGGACGATTGTCGCGAACGAGCAACTTGTAAAGCCTAAAGGGCGTGGGACGATTCTCATTGTTACGGCAGGAACATCGGATTTGCCTGTTGCCGAGGAGGCGTTTGAAACTGCGCGCGTGATGGGCAATGAAGTCGCCCGGCTCACCGACGTAGGTGTCGCGGGAATACATAGAATTCTCACACAGAGCAAAATGTTGCGTTCGGCCTCCGTAATTGTTGTGGTTGCGGGCATGGACGGCGCGCTGCCCAGCGTTGTCGGTGGATTGGTTGATGTTCCGGTGATTGCAGTACCGACTTCAGTTGGATACGGAGCAAACTTTAGCGGCGTCGCTCCCCTGCTAACTATGCTTAACTCTTGCGCAGCGGGAGTAATGGTTGTGAATATCGATAACGGATTCGGTGCGGGGTTTGCAGCAAGCACTATTAACAGGCATAAACCCTGAGCGCATTTTGCGAAGCCTGCACGCCTCAGAGTGCAAGGATGGCAGGCGGGGGTCTCAATGCGTGAGTGTTTAGGCTCTCCGATTAGCTGAGAGATTCTTCGTTCGCGCAGTTTATCCCGTAAGGCGGGACTCACTCAGAATTTACCATGGGAAAGAAATGGCAAAGGATATAAGTAAAGTCAGCTACTACAACAACATCCTGGAGACCATCGGGCGAACGCCGCTTGTGAAACTCAACAAGGTGACTAAGAACGTCAAGGGATTGATACTCGCGAAAGTAGAATGTTTCAATCCCGGCGGATCGGTAAAAGATAGAATCGGTGTGTCGATTGTTGAGGAAGCCGAACGAGACGGACGCTTGAAACCCGGCGGGACCATCGTCGAATCGACTTCGGGAAACACCGGAATGGGATTGGCTCTTGTTGCAGCGGTGAAAGGATACAAAACAGTGTTCACTTTGCCGGACAAGATGAGCATGGAAAAGATCAGGCTTCTGCGAGCGTTTGGGGCTGAAGTGATTGTTACGCCAACAGCAGTGCCGCACGACTCGCCGGAAAGCTATACCGAAGTCGCAAAGAAAATTGTCGGCGAAACGCCGAACTCCATTCTTGCCAATCAATACTACAATCCGAAAAACCCGCAGGCGCATTACGACACCACCGGCCCGGAAATCTGGGAACAAACGGGCGGGCAAATCGACTATTTCGTCTGCGGCATCGGGACGGGCGGAACGATCAGCGGAGCGGGTAAATATCTGAAGGAGAAAAACCCCGACATCAAAGTTATTGGTGTCGATCCAAAGGGATCTGCACTCAAAGAATATTTCTACACAAAAAAGATTACTCCCCTGCTGAAGACATACAAGGTCGAAGGTATCGGGCAGGACTATGTGCCGGGCACACTGCATTTTGAGTACATTGATGAAGTAGTCGAGGCCGATGATCGCGAATCATTTCTCATGGCACGCAAGCTGACGCGTGAGGAAGGCTTGATGTCCGGCGGTTCGGCAGGCACCGCAGTCGCAGGATTGCTCAAAGCGGCTCATCAATTCAAGGATGATGATGTTGTGGTCGTACTTCTGCCGGATTCCGGCGAGCGTTATCTTACCAAGATTTTCAATGATGACTGGATGAAAGAGCACGGTTTCCTCGTGCCCGAAAGAATCACGGCGCGCTACATTCTTGAATCCAGAAAAAAACCAGGCGAGCTATTCTCAGTCGATCCTCTGACAACCGTGCGTAAGACGCTCGAGTTGATAAAGCAGCACGATATTTCACAGATTCCCGTACTCGACAGCGGTAAACCTGTCGGCGCTGTTCATGATTCGGATATGATGGCGCGGGTGATGGAACAGCCAACCCTGATGGACTCTCCTGTCAGCGCGGTGATGGATGGACCATTCCCCACCGTTAGTATCGATTCTCACGTGGAAGATTTTCTGAGGCTGATGACATCAAAGAAAAATTCCGCTGTACTCATCGAAGACCATCAGAAGATCATCGGCATTCTGACCCGGTATGACGTAATTGAGTTTTTGGGAAAGTGAGTTTCTGATTGCGGAATGCGGATTGTCAATGGCGAATTGAGAAGCTATGTTGTGAGAGTTTTATCAATTAGATTGGAGAAAGCATGACATCCGAAGAATTGAAAAAGCGAACAAAGACGTTTGCACTGGAAGTGATTAAACTTGGCGATGAGTTGCCGCGAAAAAAAGCAGCAGACGTCATCTTTGGTCAATTGGTTCGGTCAGGAACATCAGTTGGCGCCAATTATCGCTCGGCTTGCAGAGCAAGATCCAGGGCGGATTTCATTTCGAAAATTACAATCGTGGAAGAAGAAGCAGATGAATCGGTATACTGGATTGAGCTCCTTGATGAATCTGGCTTGATGAAGAAAGAGCGACTTTCAGTTTGTTGACGGAAGCCAACGAGTTAACAGCAATTTTCACCGCATCAGGAAAAACAGCAAAGACAAATCGAAACTAATAATCATAGTGTGAACATGGCAAATCAGGGCTTTTCAACAAAAGCTATTCACGCCGGACAACCGGCGGAGGCAACAACCGGCGCCATCATGACTCCGGTTTTTCTTACTTCAACGTACGTGCAGGAAGAACTCGGAAAGAACAAGGGCTACGAGTATTCCCGGGTTTCAAATCCTACGCGCACTGCGCTGGAGTTGAATATTGCGGCGCTGGAAAACGGCAAGCACGGACTGGCGTTTGGCTCCGGCACAAGCGCAGTCGATGCTGTGATGCATTTGTTGAAGCCCGGAGAGCACGCTATTCTTTCGTGGAATGTGTACGGCGGAACATATCGTATTGCCAAAATGGTGTGGGAAGACTACGGCTTGCAATTCGATTTTGTGGATACGACAAACCTGCAAAACATCGAGCGCGTCATTCGTCCAAATACAAAGATGCTCTTTATCGAAACACCAACAAACCCGACGATGGAGATAACCGATCTCGCAGGCGCGGCGGCGATAGCCAAAAAATTCAAACTAATTTCTGTCGTCGATAATACGTTCGCAACACCGTACCTTCAGCAGCCCATCAACCACGGTTTCGATCTTGTCGTTCACAGCCTGACCAAGTATCTGAACGGACACAGCGACATGCTCGGCGGGTTCATTGTTACAAACAACGATACGTACAATGAAAAACTTCGCTTCCTTCAGAAGGCTGTCGGGGCCATCCTCAGTCCGTTTGATGCCTGGCTGTGTTTGCGGGGAACGAAGACGCTTGCAGTGCGCATGAAGCAGCATTGCGAGAGCGCAAAGGTCGTCGCCCAATGGCTGACGCAGCAGAAGAAAGTCCTTAAAGTGTACTTCCCTGGCCTCAAAGAACATCCGCAATATGAACTGGCGAAGAAACAGATGAGAGATTTCGGGGGAATGATCTCGTTTGAGCTTGGCAGCCTTGAGGCTGCTGCGAACTTTCTCAAGAAGGTCCGCCTCTGCGCGCTTGCAGAAAGTCTCGGCGGGGTCGAAACAATTATTACGCATCCTGCAACCATGACGCACGCCGCAATTCCCGCAGACCAGCGTGCGCGCATAGGCGTGACCGACGGATTGGTTCGTATCTCGGTCGGGATTGAAGATGTGGAAGATATCATCGCGGATCTTGAGCAGGCGTTGCGGTGACTAGAGACGTGGACGGAAACCCATCGTTAGAAAACTTACCGCCAAGGCACCAAGACGCCAAGTCTTCATTTGGGAAAAAGAGTCTCGTGGTACATATTTCAAAAAGCTTGGTGCCTTGGAGTCTTGGTGGTTTTCTTTTATCGAGGCTTTTCAACCGGGTTTCTAGAACACCCAAAAGAATTAAACCGTGAATTGTATTCAACGCTTCCTTTTGTTATCTTTTTTGCAGTGAGCATGTCAATCCGGTCATTTCCTATTCTCTTCACACACAGCAACACCGAACGATGAAAGCTATAATCATGGCTGGCGGGTTCGGGACGCGCCTGCGCCCTCTCACGTGCAACACTCCCAAGCCAATGGCGCCCATAATGAACAAACCGATGATGCACCACATCGTTGAGTTGCTGAAGAAGCACGGCATTACGGACATTATCTCGACACTTTTTTATTCCCCCGATACGATCACAAATTATTTTGGCGACGGCTCGCGGCTTGGCGTGAAGATGAGTTACGTGAAGGCGGACGCGGATTACGGAACGGCAGGCAGCGTTCGCAATGCGACAAAGGGTTTCTCCGAACGGACGCTTGTCATTAGCGGCGATGTGCTGACGGATTTTGATTTGTCTGCGGCCATTCGATACCACGAAGAGAAAAAATCCAGGGCGACGATTGTTCTTACGCACGCAACGAATCCGCTGGCATTCGGCGTTGTTATCACTGCGACGGACGGGAAAATTACGCGCTTCCTGGAGAAACCGTCATGGGGCGAAGTCTTCAGTGACACGATCAACACAGGTATTTACATTCTTGAACCTGATGTGTTGGAGATTATTCCCTACCGCGAAGAATTTGATTTCAGCAAGAACCTGTTTCCCCATCTGCTTCGTCACGACATGGGACTCTACGGCTATATTTCTGACGGATACTGGCGTGATATCGGAAACCTGAACGAGTACCAGGAAGCACATATCGATGCTTTGGCCGGGGCTGTAAAGGTGAACATTGATGGAACAAAAGACGGCGGCTTATATTACGGCGAAGGCTGCAATCTGCAACGCGACAAGCTCCACATTCACGGGACAGTGTTGCTGGGAAAAAATGTTACGATTGGAGACGATACAAAACTTTCGAACTGCGTCATCGGTGACAACTGTGTTATTGGACCGGGAGCGGTGCTTCGGAATGTTGTATTGTGGAACGACGTGGTCGTTGGGCACAGCACGGATCTCTCCAACGATGTCATTTGCTCACGCTGTTCAATTGGCGAGAAAGCGGTGATAGCAGAGAATGTGTTCATCGGAGACGCCTGCTGGATCGGGCGTAAGGCACAGCTTGCGTCCAACATAAAGCTTTGGCCGGAAAAGGTTGTTGAAGAAGGCGCCATTCTCACACGGAGTCTTGTGTGGGAAGATAAATGGCTGCGGGAGTTGTTTGCAGATTCCCGCGTCACAGGGCTTTCGAATATTGAGATGAATCCCGAGTTTGGTGCAAAGCTGGGCGCCGCCTACGGAGCGTTTGTGGGCGAGGGAAAAACAATCGTGACGTGCCGCGACTCGGATAATGTTTCGCGCATGATGAACCGTGCGCTTATCTGCGGCTTGCTTTCCGCGGGCGTGAATATATTCGACTTGCGTGCGATGTCCATTCCCCTGTTGCGCCACGAGCTGAGCAGCGGGAAAGAAGCCGGCGGCATCCATGTGCGTCGCTCGCCCTTCGACAAGAATCTTACCGATATTATTTTCTTCGATGCAAACGGCAAGGACTTGCCTTCGGGGAAGACGAAGAACATCGAACGCATGTTCTTCGGGGAAGATTTTCCGCGGGCCGCACGCGACAAGGTGGGCGATATCTTCTTCCCGGAACGCACCACCGAATCGTACCGCGAGAAGTTTCTTTCGTCCATCAATATCGAAGCAATCAACAAGCGCAAGTTCAATCTGGTAATCGACTACTCGAACGGCGTGGCGTCCACTATCTTTCCCGTCATTCTCGGCTCCTTCGATTGTCAAATCATCGCAACCAACGCCCATCTGGATCCGAAGCGACTGACGCGTGACCAGTACGAATTCGATAATTCGATCAAGCAGCTTTCCCATATCGTAACGTCATTGAAGTATGATATGGGCTGTTTGATTGATGCGGGAGGAGAAAAGATTTTTGTGGTGAATGAGAGGGGCGAGGTTATTCACAGTGACCGGCTTCTTACAATTGTAACAGAATTATTCCTCCTAACGAACCCGGATGTCAAGGCCATCGCAGTTCCGATTACAGCGTCGGGCGATATCGATATTATTTGTGCCCGGCGGAATGTAAAAGCCGTGAAGACGCGGGACAGTCATCTTGCAATGATGGAAGCGGCGACAAGTAAATCAGCGCAGTTCGTCGGTGGTAACAAAGGCGGTTTCATCTTTACGGACTTTTTCTTTGCAACGGACGCAATGTATTCGTTCGTGAAGATACTGGAGATGATGGCGCTGGCAGAGATGCGTCTTGGAGAAATCGACGCTTCATTGCCGAATATGGTTATGTCCAAACGTAATGTCAATTGCTCGTGGGAACACAAGGGGAAAGTAATGCGCAACATCATGCGCGATACTGAAGGGTTGCGGCGCGATTTGGTGGATGGCGTCAAAGTTCATCTGCAGCATGACGGAAAATCCGCGTCGGTTCTGCTGCTGCCTGACAAGGAACGCCCTCTTTTTCATATTAACGCGGAGGGACCGGACATGGCAACTGCCGACCACCTTGCAAACCAATACGAGCGCAAAGTAATCCAATGGCGCAATGATACATAGGAGTATTTGAAAGAATGAAGATAAGCGACCTCCTGACGGAGGATTTAGTTGTTACCAACCTCGAAGGCGATTCAAAAGAGGATATCATCAATTCAATTGTCGATTTGGTGGGGGCGTCCCCGAAAGTTCTCGACAAAGAAAAAGTCCGCGAGGCAGTGCTCGATCGCGAGCGGATCATGTCCACCGGCGTTGGCGACGGCTTTGCAATCCCCCACGGCAAGACCGACGCAGTGTCCGACATCGTAGCAGCGTTTGCGGTTACGGCCAAGCCCATCGACTATGAATCACTCGACGAAAAACCGGTGCGGCTGGTTTTCATTCTTGTGAGCAAAGTAAACATGGTAGGCCCGCACATCAAGCTGCTCAGCAGGATTTCGCGACTCATGAACAAACCTGATTTCCGTGATAAACTCCTCTCAGTAAAATCCCCGAAGGATATCATTGAGCTGTTCAAGCAAGAAGAAGCGACATACTTCGAGGGATAGCAAACGTGGCAAAAACAAAAACGACAAACAAATACGAATATCGCCTCACAATCTCTCCGCATATGAACGAGCGGCAACACACACCCACCGTTCTTGTTACCATCGAGACGACGAAGGCATTTGCCAGTTTCCGTTATGAACTCTCTGTGCAGGAAGAGAGAAATGGAAAAGAAATCCACTACACGATTCTGGGTTTGAAAGCGCCCCAGCTAAGCCTCCCCGCATCCGGAACCGCGCAGTTCACTAAGGAATACGATGACCTGAAAGGCAAGCACTCCATCATTGTGGAAAGTCTGGACGGTACAACGAACGAGTTCAGCGTTAACATCACCCAAAAACAAATCAAAGTCCTGACATCTCCTAAAACTCCATTCATAGAAGTGGTCGTTGCATGATTCCAATTTTGTTTGAAATCGGTCCGATAAAAATTTATAGTTACGGCCTGATGCTCGGTATTGGATTTTTGCTGGGCAGTTATATTCTTTCGCGTGAATTCAAACGGAAAGGCATTGATCCGAATCTTGCAAGCAACATTACCATTATTGCACTCGTCTTCGGCATTGCCGGTGCGAAACTCCTGTACTTGCTCGAGAACTGGGGCTCCTTTATGAGCGCGCCGGTCGATATGATTTTTTCCGCCGGAGGACTAACGTGGTACGGCGGGTTCATCCTCGGCATGACGGCGATCTATGTGTATGTTCGTTTAAAGAAAATTCGTGTTCTGAAAGTGGTGGACGGACTTGCCGTTGCATTGATCTTGGCCTACGGCGTTGCACGGCTCGGTTGTCATTTTTCCGGGGACGGCGACTACGGTTTTCCGACCGATCTTCCGTGGGGAACGAACTACGAGAAGGGCACGTATCCGCCCTCGCGTGCGTTTGCGATCTTTCCGGAAGTGACAAGCAAGTATCCCGGCGGAGTCGTTCCCGATAACACGCCTTGTCATCCAACGCCCGTCTACGAAATGCTTTTAGGTGTGATGGGATTCGTTCTCATGTGGAAATACTTCCGGAAGCAACGGTATCCCGACGGAATGTTATTTGCAATCTACCTCGTAATGTCGAGCGCCTTCCGCTTCAGCATAGAATTCCTGCGCCTTAACCCGCGCCTTTATCTCGGACTCTCCGAAGCCCAACTCATCAGCGCCGTTTTGTTTCTTGTGGGGGTTGTGTGGATTTTGAAACTGAGCCGTAAACCATATTCGGCAACGACATGATTCTTGTTGAATTGTACTCAAAGGATGATTGCCAGCTCTGCGATGAGGCGAAGGCCGTGCTGCGGGCCGTTCAAAACGAAGTTCCGTTCACGCTGAAAGAGATAAAACTCATTCCGGGTGAAGGAAGCTTCGAGGAATACAAGAAAGATTTTCCCGTCGTTCATATCAATAAACGCTTCGCCTTCAAGCACCGGTTGAACGAGAATACAGTAAAAATTCGCTTGCAACAGGTGGCGAACGAAGAAACCCGCCTCGACCCGGAGGACGACCCTGATGCGAAGGGCGGCCATTAATGTTGACTGTCGCAAAAGCGTTGGAGGCGTTGGGCATTGCCGCTGTGTTCCTCGGCCTCGTTCTCGGCGTCAACAGTCCGACGCTCTGGATTGAACTCTATCTCAGCATTCTTGGCATCGCCGTATTTTTAATCGGCTGGGGGTTGGAGAAATTCATTTCGCATAAACACGCCCGACTCTCGAAGGCGGGCACCAAGTTCTAATTCATTTCGTACATACCTTTCAACCATTTTTCTCCCTGCAATGCCCGAAACAATCGTCGGCAGAAAACCCGTCATCGAAGCACTGAAAGCCGGAACCGCCATCGAAAGGATTATCCTGCTTGCCGGAATTCAGGGGAAACCTATCGAAGAAATCCGTTCGCTCGCAAAGCAGCAGAGAGTAACAATCGTCGAAACAAGCCGGCAGCAATTCCGGGAAATCGCCAACGATCAAATGACGCAGGGCGTCGTTGCGACACTGATGACACGGCACAAATATGTGAGCGTCGAATCCATTCTTGAGATCGCAAATCGCCGGCAAGCAAAGCCGTTGGTATTGATTCTCGATGAGATCGAAGACCCGCACAATCTGGGGGCGTTGATACGGACTGCTGAATGCGCCGGTGTACACGGAGTTATTGTTCCGAAACATCACTCGGCCCCTGTAAACGCCACGGTCACGAAAGCATCGGCGGGCGCGACAGAACATATCGCCATCGCTGAAGTGACAAATGTAGTCAGCACAATCGACGAACTGAAAAAAGAAAACTTCTGGATTGTTGGATTAGATGAAGAAGGGGATAAGCTTTTCGATGCAGTGGACTACACTTCGCCCATCGCTATCGTGGTTGGGAATGAGGGAAATGGAATTCGCCGGCTGGTAAAAGAGCATTGCGATTTTCTGGTGAGGATTCCGTTGCACGGAAAGATTCAATCGTTGAATGCGTCAGTGGCAGGTGCGTTGGTGATGTTTGAAGCGGTAAGCCAGAGAATCAAGAATGAGAAATCTGGAATTAGGGATTAGGAATGAGTGATTAGAGATGAGGAATCCGGACTAACATATGTGGAACATCCCTTCCGTTTTGTTTTAGTGCTTTGATGATCTTGCCGGATATTGCCGTCCTTCTACTTTCTAATTCCTAATTTCGCATCCCTCATTCCTCCTTTTCATCTCCCCTCATCAATCCAAACTTCTTCATCTTGTTATACAGATGGCTTCGTTGGATGTCCAACGCCTCGGCAGTTCTACTGATATTCCAGTGATGTTCGTCGAGCATTTTTTTGATGTATGCAGACTCCGCCCTCTCCTTAAAATCCTGGAACGTTGCACCCAGGCCCAACAGGTCGTCAAACTCCGTTTTCACTCCTCCCCTGCTTTGCTCGATATCCCCCGCTTCAATCGTTGCCGACGGTGTCATGATCACGAGCCGCTCCACAATGTTCCGAAGCTCCCGCACATTGCCGGACCAGTCCAATGATTTGAGTTTCTGCAACGCATCCGCTGAGAATTTCTTTTGTCCCATGCCGTAACGGTGACAAATCTCTTCTGCGAATGAAATCGCCAGCAACGGGATATCCTCACGTCGCTCGCGTAGCGGCGGGACGGAAATCGGGATAACATTCAGCCGATGGTAAAGGTCTTCTCTGAAATTATTCTGTTTGATTGCCTCGCCCAGATTTTTGTTCGTTGCGGCAATGACCCGCACATCGACCGAAATTTGTTTGTTGCCTCCCACACGCTCGATCTTTCCTTCCTCCAATGCACGCAATACCTTTGCCTGGGCATTCAGACTCATATCGCCGATCTCATCAAGAAATATCGTTCCGCCATCTGCTTGCTCGAATTTTCCGAGCCGTAGATTCGTTGCGCCAGTGAATGATCCTTTTTCATGCCCGAACAATTCCGATTCTATAAGTTCATTGGGGATTGCGGCACAGTTCACCTCGATCAATGGCTTATCTTTCCGGTTGCTCTTTCGGTGGATGGCCTTTGCAACCAGCTCCTTGCCAACGCCGTTCTCGCCATTAATAAAAACACGCGAGTCGGTTCTTGCGACACGATCGATTAATGCGAGTAGATCCTTTATTTTCTGACTCTCTCCAAGAATAACATTCTTCCCTTCCACCTTCTCCTTCATGAGTTTGTTTTCGAGGAGAAGCTGCTTCCTGTCCATTGCGTTGCGAACGACAATGAGAAGCTTATCCTTATCCAGAGGCTTTTGCAGAAAATCATACGCGCCCATGCGTGTTGCATCCACGGCGGTTTCAATTGTGCCGTGGCCCGAAATCATTACGACCGGAAGATCTGTGTCGCTTTCCTTGATCTTTCGAAGCACCTCCAGCCCGTCCATTCCCGCCATCTTTATGTCCAGCAGAACTAAATCAAAGGAAGTCGATGCGATCTGCGAAAGAGCTGAAGCGCCATCCTCGGCAAAATGCACGTCATACTTCGCGTATTGCAGAATCATCCGAAGCGATTCGCGGATTGCTTTATCATCATCAACAACAAGAATCGATTTCATTTTTTCTCCGATTCTGAAGCAGCGGGTTCTTGAGAAGGGACAATTGAATCAGCAAGTGAGAATTGAAAGAATGGCGATGGGAAAATCCCCTTATCTTCAAGCAGTCTCAACCCGAACTCTTGCCCCTGTCTGTTTGCGCGAAAGTCACGCTCGTCCAATGCACCATCAACAATCACCCTCTCTTCTCCCCACTCAATGAACTCGCCGATGCGCCGGGCGGCATCGCGTGATTCTGAAAGATATGTAAGAAACGCCGAGCCAAAAAAATGTTGGAGTTTGTCCCGATCTCCGCTCGTCCCTGCCGGCGTGTCCTTGTAGAACTTTGTGGGAAGTGCACGAACACGACTTCTGAACTCATCTTCGAATTCCGAGGTCAAAGGAATCCACAGTATCGGCCCAAGAACAGGAAACCGCACACCGAATTTCCGGTGGTCCATCGTGGCAACGAGCGAGATCAGAAGAGCTTCATACGCGTTATTCCAACTCAGCCGCATGGCCTCATCAAAAATCGCATCCACCGCGTAGAGGTCTCCATACTTTTGTTTGAACGTAGCAAATTCCTCGTTGCGTATGTAATCCTTGAGCCCAAATCCATCCTGAATAACTTTTGGAAGAACGAACGGCGCAAAGAAGCTCACAATCTCCGGAAGGTCGGGACGCGGAGGAAAAACGGGAGGCAGTGTTTGAGATTGCGCCCCGATTCCGGCAACCAATAAAACAACCGGAAGAAGGCGTCGCATTGAAAATAACCACACCACGTTTTTCATCTCCATCACTTCCCTGCCTACGTTTGGATTACGCCCGGATTGAATGGCGGAATGTTCGGATTGTTGACAGCCATCGCAATGCCGGTGGAAACAATGCGCCGCGTATCGACAGGATCGATAATTCCATCCACCCACAATCGTGCCGCGGCAAAATAGGGACTGGTTTCTTTCACATAGCGCTGCTGAATTTCAGCGAGCAATTGTTGCTGCTCTTCTTTGCTGATGTGTTTGCCGCCTTTTTCCATCTGTTGCACTTTGATGCTCAGCAGGGTTTCGCTTGCCTGCTTTCCACCCATCACCGCGATGTTTGCCGTCGGCCACGCGTAGATCAAACGGGGATCGTACGCCTTGCCGCACATCGCGTAGTTGCCGGCGCCATAACTGTTGCCCACCATAAAAGTGAATTTCGGAACCACGCTGTTTGCCACGGCGTTGACAAGCTTCGCTCCGTCTTTGATGATGCCCCCTTGCTCAGCGCGGCTTCCCACCATGAAGCCGGTAACATCCTGGAAAAATACAAGCGGTATCATTTTCTGGTTGCAGTTCATGATGAAGCGCGCTGCTTTATCCGCGCTGTCGCTGTAAATCACTCCGCCGACCTGCATCTCACCTTTTTTTGTTTTTACAACGGCCCGCTGATTTGCGACAATTCCTACTGCCCAGCCGTCGATACGTGCGTAACCTGTAATGATAGTCTTTCCGAATCCTGCTTTGTATTCGTCCAGATCACTGTTGTCGATGAGACGTGCAAGAACTTCATGCATGTCGTACGGCTTTGCCCGGTCAACGGGAAACAGTCCGTAAATTTCATCCGTTGCGAATCTCGGCGGAACCGGTTCGATGCGGTCGAAACCTGCCTTGGGCTTCCTGCCCAGCTTGCTGATGATGCTGCGGATTTTCTGGATTGCTTCATCGTCATCGCGCATTTTATGGTCGGTCACGCCGCTGATCTCACAATGAACGTCCGCGCCTCCGAGCTGTTCATTCTGAATCTCTTCGCCGATCGCGGCTTTGACGAGATGTGAGCCTGCGAGGAACACGCTGCCGGTTTTATCGACAATCATCGCCTCGTCGCTCATGATGGGCAAGTACGCTCCGCCTGCAACGCACGGCCCCATGATTGCTGCGATCTGCGTGATGCCCATGGACGACATCACTGCATTGTTCCGGAAGATACGTCCAAAATGTTCTTTGTCTGGAAAGATCTCGCTCTGCAGAGGAAGAAAAACTCCTGCTGAATCGACGAGATACACAATGGGGAGCCGGTTCTCCATCGAAATTTCCTGGGCACGAAGGTTTTTCTTTGCGGTGATGGGAAACCACGCGCCGGCTTTCACGGTCGCGTCGTTCGCAACTATCACCACTTCACGCCCATGAATTTTTCCGATTCCAAAAACTGTCCCCGCTGAGGGAGCGCCGCCGTATTCTTCATACATCTCGTACGCCGTGAAAAGTCCCACCTCGAGAAAGTAGCTGCCCGGATCGATAAGTTTTTGAATTCGCTCCCGCGCCGACAGCTTTCCTTTCTGATGCAGCTTCTCAATCGCTGCCTTTCCCCCACCGAGCTTTACCTTCTCCTCGCGCTGGCGGACAATCTTGAGCAGTTCACGAACATTCTCTTCGTTGCTCTTGAACGCGGGAGAATGTTTTATTTCAGAACCGATGAGAGCCATTAGTTCGCCAGAAGGTTTCTTGCAATCACCATCTTCTGCACTTCGGAAGTTCCTTCGCCAATCGTCATCAGCTTCACGTCACGGTATAATTTTTCAACGGGGAAATCCTTAATAAAGCCATAGCCGCCGTGAATCTGCACTGCTTCGTTCGTTGCCCGGACTGCGGCTTCGCTTGCAAATAATTTTGCTTGCGAAACGGCGAGAGTAAAATTCATTCCGTTCACCGCCATCCACGCCGCTCGTTGCGTGAGAAGACGTGATGCGTTGATTTCGGTTGCCATGTCGGCGAGCTTCCATTGAATACCCTGGAAATCTGCAATGGCCTTTCCGAACTGATGCCGCTCTTTCGCGTACTTCACGCTTGCGTCAAGAGCGCCCTGCGCAATGCCGACAGAAAGAGCCGCAATTCCAATCCGGCCGCCATCGAGCACCGAGAGCGCCTGCTTGAATCCCTGTCCCACTTCCCCGATCCGGTTTGCGTCGGGCACACGGACATTTTCAAAGATCAACGTTGCGGTATCGCTGCAACGCATGCCGAGTTTATTTTCTTTCTTTCCAATTGTAAACCCTTTCATTCCCTTTTCAAGAATGAACGTCGAAATGCTTTCCTTTGCTTTGTCGCGGTCAGTGATCGCCATAATAACGTATGTCGATCCGACGGATCCTTGCGTGATGAATGTTTTGCTTCCGTTGAGAACCCAGTCGGCTCCATCGCGCACAGCAGTTGTTTTCATTCCGCCGGAGTCGCTGCCGGAACCGGGCTCCGTTAATCCCCATGCGCCGAGCTTTCGTCCGCTTGCAAGATCGGGAACGTACCGCTTCTTCTGTTCGTCGTTGGCAAACTTCATGATATGCCCGGTACAGAGACTGTTATGGGACGCAACGGTGAGAGCAACCGAAGGATCAACCTTTGCAATCTCTTCGATGATGACGATTGCTTCGAGCTCGCTTAGTCCCGCACCGCCGAGTTCCTCGGGCCATGTCATTCCAAGAAATCCCAGGTCAGCAGCCTTTTGTACAATCTCGTGGGGAAATTCCTGTGACTCGTCGTACTTCATTACATGGGGACGAATTTCTTCTTCGGCAAATTTCCGGGCAAGATCCTGAACAGCTTTCTGGCTTTCCGTGAGATTGAAATCCATGCCACTATCCATCATTGTTTCAGACATACCTTCTCCTACTGATTACGAAAATTATTGATTAACTCGACCGCAACATCATAGGGTGTAGAGTGCAATTGCATAACAGAATCCATTCTCCCCGATAATATTCTCTTTCTCTCTTCGCTCCAAAAATCCACGCGAAGACGATCCGCGACAAGTTCCTGGATTCTCTTTTCCATCCGCTGCCGGCGCTTCTGCTTGAGTCCGTTGCCTTTTTCCAGAACCGCCCGATGCTCGGCTATTTTTGAAGCAATCTCTTCCGTTCCTTTGCCTTCGTTCGCAACGGATTTCAACACATCCGGATTCCATTCCGCTGCCGGTTTGAAATGCAAGATCATTTTGATTGACATGACTGCCTGGTCGGCGCCCGCTCTATCGGATTTGTTGAGGACAAAGATGTCCGCGATTTCCATCAGCCCGGCTTTCATTGCCTGAATCGAGTCGCCCGATTCGGGAACAAGCACAACAACGGTTGTATCGGCTGCGCCCGCAATATCAAGTTCCGATTGGCCGACACCGACGGTTTCCATAATGATGATGTCTTTCCCTGCAGCATCCAGCACGTCGGCAGCTTCTGCAGCTTTCTTGCTCAATCCGCCAAGGCTTCCCCGCGAAGCCATGCTGCGAATAAAAACGCCCTCATCCATCTCAACGTCGGACATACGAACTCTGTCTCCGAGTAATGCGCCGCCGGTGAACGGACTCGTCGGATCAACGGCAATAATGCCCACCGCCAGATTTTGTTTCCGGTAAAGCTGAGCAAGCTTGTTTGTCAATGTACTTTTTCCCGCTCCCGGCGGCCCGGTAACGCCAATACGATACGCATGGCCTGTTCGGGGAAATATTGCGCGAAGAAACTCGTCTGATCCTTCCAACTCATTTTCGATA
>JBBRUI010000046.1:0-19588 GCA_038247945.1 Bacteroidota bacterium
ACCATCCTCTGCTGTAAACACGGTGTACCCGCTGAGGAAAAGCGACTCTTTCATAAAGTTCAGATAGTCCGGGTTATCATCAACCACTAAAATGTTCATGGCACGCCTTCTTGTTAGTCTTACACCCACACTTCGGCATACTTGCCGAAGATCAGCTTGTCGATAAATTTCACGATCTCGCTTGCCGCCATCGTCTTGTCGAGGAAGAAGTCGCGGTCGGGATTCAGTTTCAGCCTATCCCCATACGCATCTCTGTAGCCGGATATGAAGACGAATTTTGTTTGGGCGTACTGTTTCATCTCCCGCACAATCTGATGCAGCCGGATCCCGTCCACGTGCGGCATCTTGATATCCGAAATGATCAAATCGAATTTAGCAACCCCGATGATTTGGTGTGCCTGCTGTCCGTCCTCAGCGGCAAATACTGTATAGCCGTGAGAATACAGTGCCTCCTTCATGGGAAGCAGGTAATCCTGATTATCATCAACCAAAAGTATGTTCACGAATCTCCCGCGTCTGAATGTTCTGTAGTAGTGACATGCGAAAGGCTTGCCAAAAACCTTGTTAGCAAATTCAGAGGAAATACGCCCAAAAATGGTTAGCCGGAATGCTTTCCGATACTACAGGAGTGAAGTTTGTAGAAAAGAAAAAGCGATCCGTAACCGGACCGCCTTTCAATCCACTCAACACTTTATCGTTCGTCTTGTTACGCGACGTTCTTTCCGATGAACTTCCCGAAGCAGAGGTCGTTCACTATTGAGACGATTTCATTTACCGGAGTCGTTTTATCCAGAAGAAAATCTATGCCTCCCTCCAGTTTCAGGAGGCCAGAATACACGTCTTTATAGCCTGAGACGAAAATAAATTTCGTGTTTCGATGTTTTTCCGTTTCGCGGGCGTATGCGTGCAGCTTTATCCCGTCGAGCCTCGGCATCTTGATATCAGAAATGATGAGATCGATGTCGTACATGTCGAGGATCTCACACGCTTCTGCGCCATCCGTCGCGGTCGTCACCGAATAACCGTTTGAATAAAGAAGGTCTTTCATCAGCATCAAATAATCTACGTTGTCATCAACCAGGAGAATATCCATGGCGTCTTCCTTTTAATTTGAGCGGCAGTGATTTTAAGAACTGCTCAAAGTATAATCAATCCAAGTGCCGAAGGCAGTTACCGCGAACACGCGGGTGTTCCGCGATGTCGCGACAAAGGTATCATGCGATGCGAAATCTTTTCGGTTTGACCTGTGACGAGAGAGGAAAGCGCGGTAATTATTTCAAATATTTTTTTTGTGAGATGGGATGAAGCTTCATCAAGAACGTTTGTCGAGAATATTTTGCAGGTCTGACCGTACCAATCTGTACAAATGCCAACTCTCCATGTGTGTCGCCCCCAGCCGCTTGTAGAAATCGATTGCAAGCTGATTCCAATCCAGAACCGTCCATTCCATTCTGCCGCAACCCCGCTGGTGCGCTTCGTTCACCATTGCAGTGAACAGTGCGTAGCCGACTTTCTTGCTGCGGTACTCCGGCAGCACGAACAGGTCTTCGAGGTAGAGAGTCGGCAATGCGAGGAAGCTTGAGTATGTTTCGAAGACAAACGCATAGCCGGCAGGTTTGCCTTCAATCTCGGCGAGAAACACGCTTACGCGGGGCCGTTCGGAGAATATGTCGCGGATCAGCCGCTTCTTTGCTTCCGCATCCGGCCTCGCCAGCTTCTCGTAATCTGCAAGCGCGTCGATAAGCGTGAGGATTGTTTGGGTGTCCGAAGGCGTTGCCTGGCGGACATGCGGTAGTGGAGTGCTCATATGCGCTTCCGATTTGGTTGTGATGGATTTTTTCAGGAGAAGATCTTTCTGCGGATCATTGCCAAGCTGAAAAACGTGCGAACCGAATTCTTCAAAGCCCCAACGTGCATAAAACCTGCGGGCGCGATTATTATGTTCCCAAACGCCAAGCCACAGGTAATCGGCGTTCCGCTGTTCGGCGATGGAGATCGCCTGTTCCATTAATTCTTTGCCGATTTTTTGACCGAGGAACTCAGGCACAACATACAGTCTGGCAATCTCAATGGCGTGAAACTCTTCCAGTCCTGTTTCGGTAGAGTCAACATTTAATTGAAGGTAACCGACAGGTTTGCCGTCAAGGAGAGCAAAATATGTTTCCCTGTCCGGCGATTTCAGTTCTCTGGTGAGCTGATCAATGCTGAACGCGGAAGAAATATACGCGTCCATATTCTCGGGCGTGTTGTATTGAGCAAACGTATAGACGAACGTTCGTTCAGCAAGCGCACGCAACACTTCCGCTTCCTCTTCTTCAACTTTCCTGATTTCTATCATGGAAAAAGATAGTTGATTTCAGATGGATGAACAAGCGGCTTGTGTGAACGAAAAAAATGAATAAGTGATGTTACGCAATGGAAGAAAAAATAGAACGCTGATGACGTGGATAGAGCGGAACGACGCGGATAAGCACAATAGCACGAAAGGCGTATATACCGGCAATGTCTATTTTTTAGGAAAATTGATTCAATCTGCATTGCTAACCTTTTTGATTAGCAGTCTCTTCCGCGATAATCCGTTCAATCCGCGTTACCCGCGTTCCCATTTCTTTCAGGTCCGCGTAACATCATTGAATAACTACTCACGAAACGATGCCTTTGGTAGTAGCGCGGAGTCACGACAAAAGCATGAAGCAGAACAAAAAATAATGTGGCCTTCGTGCCGTCGTGCCTGCACGCCGAAGTGCGCGTTACGGCACGCAGGCGTGGTTAGCTTTTTCTCTTTTATTTGAGGCGTGCCCGTCTTGCTTGTTTCTCGCCTTCTCATGATATTTCTCCAACCTTCGCACAGCATTCACCACATTTCCCACACCTATAAAGCTATCCATGTCCCCGATGAAGGAAGAACGCGATTCTTTCGACTATCTGCTCGGCATCAACCAAACTGAACTGGAACGGCTGCGCTTTCAGCACGGCGTCTGGTCGTCGGTGACCAACAAATTCTTTGACCGGGTCGGCGTGCAACAGGGCTGGAAGTGTCTGGATGTTGGTGCGGGTCCTGGCTTTGTTGCGATGGATTTACGGGAACGCGTGGGCGCATCCGGCGAGGTAACCGCACTTGAACCTTCATCGTTCTTTCTTCAGTGGCTCAGAAGAGAATCCGAAACAAAAGGGTGGAAGAATCTGAAATTTCTTGAGGGCGCAGTTGGAGATGTGCAGCTTCCTGCCGGCAATTTCGATCTCATCTTTGTCCGATGGGTGATTGCGTTTGTTGCAGACCCCGAAACATTCCTCTCGCAGTTGCTTCCGGCATTACGTCCCGGCGGCGTGATCGCGTTGCAGGATTATTACTACGAAGGCTTGTCGCTGTTCCCTCGCGGCGGAGCGTTCGACAGGATGGCGGACATCGTACGGGCGTATTATGCAAGTGTTGGCGGCGATCCGTATGTAACCGGAAAAATTCCGCTGATGTTCAAAAAGCATAACGTGCATCTTATGGATTTCACGCCCACATGCCTTGCAGGCGGCCCCGAGAGCGGCGTGATGGAATGGGCTCATCGTTTTTTCGTTCCCCACATTCCTTTGATGGTTGAGAAAGGCATCATGTCGAAGAAAGAAGGTGACGCGTTGTTAGTCGACTGGCTTGATCATCGGAAGAAGGCGGGGGCAATTTTCTTTTCTCCTATCGTGGTTGATGTCGCAGGAAAATCTCCTTCCTGAATTGAAGGAAAAAAATAAACCACTAAGTCACCAAGACACGGAGAATCACCAAGAATGCTTTTTGCTGTGACGCGGAATGCATCTTGGATTGTAAACGAAAAGCACACCCCCAAAAACTTGGTGTCACTTCGTGTCTTCGCGTCTTGTCCCGAAGTGACCCCTTCGGGGGTGGTAAGTTCTTTCTCTTGCTTGAATTTGAATATTGTCCTCGCTCTCATCAGATTAGGTAATGTCTCAGTTTGAGAGTGTCATTCCGAATCGCTCTTGTTCGGAATCTATAATGCGCAATCTGAAGATAGATGCTGAGCAAAAGCATCTCAGCATGACAACCAAATTTCAATGTGAGACACCACCTCAGATTGTAAATCCTCGCATCTCTCTGTATATTCTCCCATGAATTCCGCTGCTCTCTCAATCAAAAACTTTATCACGTCCCGAACGAAGGAGATCGCATCGCATCATCGCGGTGGCGCAGACAGCTTTACTACATGCTCAGCTCTTACCGCCACCATGGATGAAGCTATTCAAATGGCGTTTCAGCAACTCTCGTCGCATCATGATACCGTTGCAGTGCTGGCGCTGGGTGGATACGGGCGGGGAGAGCTTTGTCCGAAGTCGGATGTTGACGTAATGGTTCTTGCCGCCGACGCGGACAACAAAGAATCCGCAGCAGCAACGGCCAAACAATTTCTGCACTTGCTGTGGGATTCCGGCATCGATGTCGGGCACAGCGTCCGCACGGTTAAAGAAGCGATGCAGGTTCACGGAAAAGCCATCGATTCATGGGCCTCAATGTTGGAGAGCCGGTTTCTTTGCGGGGACAAGAAGCTTGCTGAAAAGTTTTACGCTGAGATGCGGCCGTTTGTTGAGAAGAAAAAAGATAAATGGTTTGTCGAGGCTGTGTTTGAGGAAGTCACTGCGCGGCATGCACGCTTTGGCAATTCTATAAAGTTATTGGAACCGAACGTCAAAAAAAGCGCGGGCGGATTGCGCGACTTTCAGTCCCTGTTCTGGTTGTATCGCGCGAACGATCCTGATTTTTTCTTTCCAATCGATCCGAAGCAAACCGCTTCGCGCATGTGTGTGGATGAGATGGTGCGCCGCGGGCTGTTGGACGAACAGGAGGGCAAGACGGTGCTAAAGGCTTTGCAATTTCTTTTGCGTACAAGGCATGAAATGCACTTCCGCCGTGAGGCGCCGAGCGATGCGTTGGAATATTCGCTGCAGCAGGATGTTGCCGAAGCGCTTGGCTTCGGAGCGAGAGCGGAGTTGCGTTCGGTTGAAGTCTTCATGCGGGAATATTATCTGCACGCCAGGACAATTTATCGACTTCACCAAAATCTCTCACACAAGTTCCGCGAGATGGTGGAGCCTGTCCGTTTGGGATTATCAGGTAATGAATCTCTCGGCAGCATTTTCTTCCGGACGAACGACATGCTTTCGGTGGATCCTCAAATACAGCGGTTGTCGAGTGCTGCTCAGGTGTTTGAAGCGTTTGCACTTTCGGCTGAGCACGAAATTGAGCTGCATGTCCGGCTACGGCGGGCGATTGCAAACAGCACGGATTTGTTTACATCCGAAGAGCGAAGCTCCGCTGAAGTTGCGACCATCTTCCGAAAAATTCTTTGCTCGCGATGCGTTGCGAAAACGTTGCACAACATGAACGAGCTGAACGTGCTTGCCGCGTATCTTCCCGAATGGGCCGAACTTGTGGCGTTCTTCCAGCACAACATGTATCACTACTTTACGGCGGATGAGCACACACTCATAGCGCTTGCGAAAGCCGAGCGCCTGCGCGAGGAAACGGGCGTGATGCGCGAAGTATTCCGGAACCTGCCGCGCAAAGAAACTCTCTACCTTGCCATTCTTCTTCATGACATTGCCAAGCCCCGCGGCGTGGGCGACCATGAGATTACGGGCGTAGAAATGGCGCGACAGATTTTGGATCGGATCGGAATGGCTGACACGTTTGGCGATGTCGCGTTTCTAATCCGTAATCATCTGGTCATGGAACAAGTTGCATTCCGGCGCAACATCCACGATCCGGCAACCATGAAAGAATTTGCCGTGAGATTTGAAACACCCGAACAGTTGGATTATCTCTATCTGCTGACGTACACGGATCTCTCCGCGATGAATATCAATGTGTGGACGGAGTGGAAATCATCGCTGCTGCAGGAATTGTATCAACTCACGTCGGAAGTCCTCCGCCGGAATCTCAAGGGAGTGCAGATCGACGAATTCAAAAAATCGCAGCATGAAGTAGCAGTCGAGGCATTGGTCGGCAGACTGAGCGAGGGAATGCCGCGTGAACGCGTGCACGAACACCTGCAAGGCATCGGCAGCCACGCCTATATCGCGCTCTTCACCGATGACGAAATCGAACAGCACATTCATAAAAGCGCGAGCGAAGAGACGGTCTCGACGATTTTTACCACACAGGAAGGGCACACGGAGATCACCGTGATTGCGGCGAATGCACCGTTTGCTCTTTCGAGATTCTGCGCCGTGCTTTCCGCCAACGACGCAAATATTTTTGACGCAAATGTATTCACGCGTGAGGACGGGATAATCATCGACCGGTTCCGCGTGAGTGATGCTGTCACGAAAGGCGAGCTCAACCAAGCCTCGTGCAACAAAATCGCAAAGGACCTAAACGACGTGATGGAAAGTAAACTGGATATCAAACATCTCTTCGAAGCGCATCGACGCAAATGGAAGCGTCGCCAGAAGCCGGCAAATCCCAATATTAGGACTGACGTGCAATTTGAAGAGAACCCGAATTACACAATCATTGACGTGTACGCGCCTGATTCGCTGGGCTTCCTGTATCGGGTAACCGAAACGATCTCGAAACTTGGGTTGGATATTTATTTTGCAAAGATCGCAACGCGGGTCGATGGTATTCTTGATGCGTTTTATGTGCTTGATCGCGCCGGCAATCCCATCGTTGAACCGGAGAAGCAAGAAACGATTCGCATCGAAATTCTTAACATGGTGAAACAGATTTCGGAACAAGAACTCTCGTCTGCATCTACGTAACTCAATGATCGAGAGAATGCACATAAGAGACGCGGTGAGACCCTTCGCCAAAAAAAGGCTCAGGGTTTAAGTATGAATTCGAAACCAATCGGCGTATTTGACAGCGGCATCGGCGGACTGACGGTTGTTCACGCCCTCACCAAACGTTTGCCGCATGAGAACATTGTGTATTTCGGCGACACGGCACGCGTTCCGTACGGACCAAAATCCCCACTCGTGATTCGGGAATACGCGGCGCAGGACGTAGACTTCCTTCTCTCGAAGGATGTGAAGATGATTGTCATTGCATGCAATACGGTCTCCGGTGTTGCGCTTGATGTCGTGATGAAGCGGACGAAGGTTCCGGTTGTGGGAGTGATTATCCCCGGCGCCGGCGCAGCCGTTGCAGCGACGAGAAAAAAGCGTGTCGGGATTATCGGGACGATTGCGACGATCAACAGCAACGCGTATACAAATGCCATCCGGCAGTTGGATGCAGAAGTGCAGGTCTTTACGCGTGCCTGTCCGCTTTTTGTTCCTCTTGCTGAAGAAGGTTGGACGCAGCACAAGGTGACAGAGATGGTGGCGAAGGAATATCTTTTCCCGTTCAAGTTGGAAAAAATTGATACGCTTGTTCTTGGCTGCACGCATTATCCCATTCTGCGTGAGGCGATCAAGTCCGCTGTGGATGGAAACGTAACGCTCATTGATTCAGGCGAAGCAACCGCGGTGGAAGTGGAAAGAATTCTGGATGAGAAGAATTTGCGCAACCCTTCGAAGCTTAAGCCGCACCTGCAATTTTTCGTAAGCGACGTGCCGGTGAAGTTCACCGAAGTCGGCGAGAGATTTTTGGGGCAGAAGATGGGAAGGGTGCAGCGTGCGGAAGGATTTTAACTGTATTGGCATCAATCAGCATCTGGTCATTGCGAGGCGCTTTTTGCCGAAGCAATCCCGCTTTTTAAATCAAGATCGACAGACATAATAGGACCACATGAGGTTATCTCTTATGATGAACCATCGGTTTTTCGGATTCGCCCTTCTCTTGTTCGTTGTCTCACCGATCCTCGTCCTCTCGCAGGATTCGATTTCCGGACGCTCAGAACGTCGATTTATTTGGAAGCGGTTCGAGAGAAATCCGGTCTTCCCCGCGACGCCGGGCACCTGGATGGAATCGCAAACAGCAAATCCAGATCTTCTCCTGAAAGGCAAAACATACTATATGTACTTCCGCGGTCAGCGAGGCGGGCATGACCGAATCGGAGTTGCCACAATTGCAAAAGAGAAGTTCGATGGATTCACATGGAAGATACATCCTAAACCCGTCATCGACGTAGGTGAACCCGGATCTTGGGACGAAGGCCATGCACTCGACCCGGCTGCAGTGCTCTTACAAGGAAAAGTCTTCCTGTACTACACCGGTTCGAGTCCCCTTGCTGACAGGTCGATCTGCCTGGCGGTGTCGGGAGACGGTATCCACTTCACAAAGTACGAGAAGAATCCTGTCATGATCGGCGGGGGACCAGAGGTAGTCTTGCGTGATGGTGTTCTCTATTTGTATTTCTGGAGACAGGTGCAGGGGAAAATCGGCTTCCAGATTCACTACGCCACATCCCGCGACGGTTTCACCTTCACTGAACCCGATCAATCGCTCGCACTGCCCGTCGGGCGTGAGGGGGCCTGGGACAGTTTCACTGTCGAAACCCCGCGCGTCTTCTCTGAAGGCGAATTGTACTATATGGTGTACTGCGGCTCTGACCGTCACAAAGACTATCCATTCAATGCCGGAATCGCGACGTCGACGGACCTCGTGCACTGGGTGAAGTATCCGCAGAATCCCGTCTTCAGCCGTGCTGAAGAGGGGCAATGGGATGAGGGTGCGATCTGGTTCACGACCGTCGAGAAAATCAATGGACTATACTATATGTGGTATGAAGGGTACGGAGGTGGGACGGCGCGCAAGGAACCATACGGGAGCTACCTTAAAGGAGGAAAATCGCAGGTGGGAATGGCAACTCTGAAAGCACCATACTTCTATGTCAGACCTGACCGCCGAGCGAAGTAAGCGTTGAAGAATGCACCGGTGAGTGGAGAAGCAACAAAGTGGGCACTCACGATTCCGGGAATCTCAGTCCCGTGCCATAAACTGGGCTCATCCGCCACGTGGATTTGATATCCGTCATCAACCGCTCGGCTAGCCCTAGGCCTCTATTTCGGAAGCCTTCTCATCTTTATGCGCAGCCCGAACCAGCGCGCAAACCGGTTCCTCAGTGCGCTGTTCATCTCATACTCCGCCAGTATCTTGCATTTTCTTTTCCTGTCCATAAGGTAATGTCGGAGGCCCTCCTGATCGGATTCTCAGAGCGCCAATTCAAGTATGCGGTTCAAGGTTGCAGCTGCCTTTTCTTTTTGTAGAAGGTATTCGAGCTCGTGGGTGACGGTGGGAAGGATGTGGGCGGAGAGATGGACGACATTCTTAGCTCTTTCAACAACGACTTCGAAAATGCATTTCTTGAGGAGGGCCTTCTTTCGGAAGGGGTCTGAACAACTGAGCTCATCTTCAAAGTTGAGAATGAAATTGGCTATCTCGCGTGAGCTGTCGAGGAAATACGAATCTGCGGCCTTCTGTGTTTGAACCGACAATATTCTTGTATCCAATTCCTACTTCTCCTTTTCCAATTCTTCCAAACTGTCCTATAGCCCCGAAGTGCAATACAAGTAATGGTATGAAGTTGAGTTACCGTTGAAGTGCGATTCGGCAACATTGCAAGATGTCTTGCGTGCACTGCGAGGGGATGATGGCGGGAAGGTCAATTGTCAAGATGTTGCAGATTCGCTTCTGAAGCAGTACATTTGTAGAGGCTCATTTCTCCAGTCATTCACGTCACTCACAAGGGGGTATGAAATTGAATCGCACGATCCGCTTCTTCTCCTTCCTCTTCATCGCCGGTTTTTTCGCAACTGAGGCAGCCGCACAAGGAACCGCTTTCAACGGGCTCCACTTGGGGCTGGGCAATCTCTCGCGTCTCTCAAAAGCGAAAACCCGTTCCATCTCTGCTGAGAATTCTAAAGGAGAAAAAGGAGAAGGAGGTAAAGCAACAAGCGGGATGGGCGAGAAATTCGCCCGCGATCTGGGCAAAGGGTGGAAAATATCCCCTTCGATCAAGATCGAAAAAGGAAACACATTCGCGCTTGCGGAAATCGACGGGCCGGGGGCAATTCAACATATCTGGATGGGACTCACAGGGGCGGCATGGCGAACCATTATCCTTCGAATGTACTGGGATGGGGAAAAAGAGCCTTCTGTTGAAGTCCCGGTGGGCGATTTCTTTGGGAATGGCTGGGGAACCTACTCGCATATTTCGTCCCTGGCCGTCGCCGTCAACCCCGGGAGCGCATTCAATTGCTACTGGGAAATGCCGTTTCGAGGATCGTGCAGGATAACTATCGAGAATATCGGCGAGACTGACCTGCTTCTATGGTACCAGGTTGACTACACGCTTACCGATGTCCCCGCGGATCTCGGCTACTTCCATTCCCAGTTCCGAAGGGTCAATCCGCTTCCATACAAATCGATCTGCACCATTCTTGATGGTGTGAAAGGATGGGGACAGTATGTCGGCACATACCTTGCCTGGGGTGTACACAACAACGGTTGGTGGGGTGAAGGGGAGATAAAGTTTCTTCCTCGATGGTGACGGCGAATTCCCGACGATCTGCGGGACCGGCACCGAGGACTACTTCTGCGGATCGCACAATTTCGAGAATCAGACGACGCATCAATACCAGGAATTTACATCGGCGTACAGCGGTCTCGCCCAGGTCATCCGGCCGGATGGAGTGTACAATTCACAGCAACGATTCGGTCTGTACCGTTGGCATGTCATGGATCCCATCCGGTTCGAGAAAGATCTCCGGGTGACGATTCAGGCCCTGGGCTGGCGGTCCGAAGGGAGATACCTCCCGTTGCAGGACGACATCGCTTCTGTGGCATTCTGGTACCAGACTGAACCGCATTCCCCATTCCCAAAGCTGCCCGAGAAGGATTATCTCGAAATTCGATAGGAGACATAACATGGAGAACTGCCAAGGATCCGATAGTCTTCATGGGCAGCTGCTCCCGGGAAAGGGATGGTTGGATTTTGTGTGATTCACTGAGCAATCTGGTCACCTTAAGCCTTCCAGGATCAGGACGACACATTCATAACATCAGAGGGTATTGCAATGATCCAATCCTATAAAGATCTAAAGGTATTCCAACTTTCTTATGACGTAGCGATGGAGATATTTTGGATGACGAAGAAGCTTCCTAAAGAAGAACTGTATTCTTTAACCGATCAAGTGCGTCGGGCATCGCGGTCAGTTCCCGCAAACATCGTTGAGGGATGGGCAAAGAGGGAATATGAGAATGTCTTCAAACGTCATCTTATTGACGCTACCGGCTCTTCTGAAGAAACGAAACTTTGGCTCGACTTTGCAGTCGGGGATCGCAAATACATCCTGCCAGAAGAACACGATAAAATTCTCGCTCGCTGTGATGAAATTGGAAAAATGTTACAAAAAATTATTTTGATGCAGATCGCAAAAGCGTCAACCCGATTTTCTGGCTTCTAACTTCTGACGTCTGCTTTCCCCCAGTTCGTCTTCACGCAATATCCGAAGATCTTATCCGAATAATTTTTGAATAAAGGAAATTCAATTCCGCTTCCTTCCATCAGCTTATCCGCATTTTCCGAATTAAACAGACGATTGACTGTAACATACGGAAGCAGCGTGTCGAGTTGGGTCATTAGAGCGTCTTCCTGTCCGCGCATTGCAGTTCGCCGCTTCTCATATTCTTCCTTTGATATAAACTCCATCGTCCGCGGATGTCGTAACGGCGTGTGTGTATCGAAATACTTTACCGCAGCGACAACAACCTCATCCAACCGCGCTGCGCGCTGCGGCCCGGCGGTAATGTGCAACACTTTGCTCACGGATTCATCTTTCGAAAGTATGTGCACCATTGCGTCATCCACCCAATCTATCGGAACCAGATCCATCAACGTGTCAGGAGTCCCCGGGACATATGTCAACAATCCCTTCTGCACAAGCCGGAGAGGAATGTAAATAACATTGAACGAACTCGTTTTTCCCGTTCGTGAATCGCCGATGATGATGCTTGGCCGGAAGACCGTACAAGGAATTCGGCTGAAATTATCGCGGACAATTCGCTCCGATTCGTTCTTCGATTGCTCATACGTGTTGAAGAACTTCTGACCCATTTCCAATTCATGTTCGTAGATATGTCCTGCCCGCTGGCCCGAAACGGACGAGCTTCCGATATAGACGAACCGTTCGAGTTTTCCGCGTTCAGCACACATATGCGCAATTGCCAACAATCGCCGCGTGCCGCCGCAGTTGATAGCACGTGCTTCGCCGATCGGGTGGTCGAAGCGTATCGTTGCTGCGCCATGAATGATATGCGTCGTCTCGCCAACAATGCCCCGGATATTCTCGGCGCCTAATCCGCAATGGTCAAGACCAACATCGCCGAGCAGGCCGTCAATCCGGTTCACTGCGTCGGGAAGCTGAAACTCTTCGGCAATGCTGTGTGCAATTGCGCGAGTCCGTTCCGCAGCTTCTTCTTCATCCTCTCCGCGTACGAGAAGTGTAATGGTCGAGTCCGAAAATTTCTTGAGGAGACGCGGGATCAGATTCTTGCCGACTAATCCTGTTCCGCCGGTAATAAAAAAATGTTTGGGCATAAGTGTTCGTGGTTGAAATTGAAACTGAAAAAATCGTGAATCATTATACACATTCACAGTGCTGAGCGCAACCGGATTGCCTTGCAAACACACGCGCAACCTTTGTATATTGCTCTTACATTTTTCCAAAAAAATATTCTCATACAACATGTTTGTTCAAGACCGGAAGTGTTTGCTTGCTGTTATGCTCATCATCGTCTCCATCCCGGCTTTTGCTCAACCTGCTGCAACACAGGACGTGCAACAGAAGAAATCATCCTTTGTTCTCTCGTTAGGATTGACAACACCCCGCGGTGGCGAAGCTTTGCGTGAGTTCTGGTTAGCCGGGCCAAGTGCCTCGCTGGAATTCCTTATTCATACACACCGGGAGTTTGCGCTTGGTGCAGGCGTCGACTACTCCATTTTGTACTTCAACCAGAGCGCATTTGCGACGCGTTGGCCCGGGGTTCCTCTGAAAGGGAAGGACAATATCACCGTCGTCAATATATTCTTTGATGCGATGTATTCGCTTTTTCCGCTCGCAGACATTCGTCCCTTTATTGCAATGCAAGTCGGCGCTGTCTTCATCACGGAAGCGCTGTACCGTGAAGTTGTGGGGGGCGTGCGGCGAACATACTACAACGTCGGCGGCGATACGAAGCTCGCAGGGAACATTGCAATCGGCGTGAGGTTTCGGATTGATTCACGCATAGCGCTTCTCACACAAATCAAAGGGACGTTCGTTCACAACGATCCCGCCATAAGCAGTCTCGCACACTTTCGTGCGGGCGTTCAATACACGCTGTAGGCTTATGATGAAAGAAGATGTTCTGCAAATCTTCAAAAAAACAGGAGCCTTGCTCGACGGGCATTTTCAACTGACCTCCGGCCTGCACAGCCTGCAGTATTTTCAATGCGCCAAAGTTCTCCAGCATCCCCATCACACCGAATTCCTCTGCGGGGAAATTGCTTCACATTTTCGCAACAGTAAGCTTGATGTCGTGATTGCACCTGCGCTTGGCGGAATTGTTGTCGGGCAGGAAGTGGGACGCCAGCTCGGAGTTCGTACAATGTTCACGGAACGTAAAGACGGCACCATGCAACTGCGCCGCGGTTTTGAAATCCGTGCAGGTGAGCAGGCGCTTGTATGCGAGGATGTCGTGACCACCGGTGGCTCGGTATTCGAGGTCATGAGCATTGTGAAAGAGCGTGGCGGAATCGTTGCCGGCGTCGGATATATTGTTGACCGGAGCGGCGGGAAGGTGAAGTTTGATGTTCGTGATTCCCAGTTTGCAACTTTGCAAATGGATGTTATCACGTACCAGCCAAGTGATTGTCCGTTGTGCAAGCAAAGCATCCCCATAACAAAACCCGGCAGCCGGCCGAATTTATGATGCAGTGGTTCGAAAAGATATTTGGTGATTCATTTCTTTACCACGTTGCCATCGGCGTGGTAATCGTGGCGACGTTCTATCTTCTCTCCGGCATTGCGAAGAAACTTCTTGGCTGGATCGGCAAAAAAGTTCTGGCCAAAACCGAAACTATCCTCGACGATTTGGTTCTGGATGTTGTGAAGAAGAACGTCCGCTCCCTCATGCTGCTTATGGGACTTCATGTCGGTGTGAGGGAGGTGCGGAAAGGAATTACCGCGGCCGATGTTACTGTTCACCAGATTCTCGATTATTGCGATGCGCTGTTATTCACGGTCGCCGTCATCGTCGTAATAAAAATTGTTGTGGGCGTCGTTCGGGTTTTCATTGATTGGTACCTCGCACGGCTTTCCGCCGACCCGGAGTCGGAACTAAAACACACGCTCGGTCCTTTGACGGGAAAGATTGTGAGCATCGTCCTCGGGATGGTTGGAATAATTGTTATCCTGGACCATTTCGGCGTGAACATCGGCAGCATGCTTGTATCGCTTGGAGTCGGATCGCTGGCTGTTGCGCTTGCTGCACAAGATACGCTTGCGAACATGATTGCCGGATTCGTGATACTTGCGGACCGTCCGTTCCGGGTCGGAGATAGAATTGAGCTTCCGTCCGGCGAGATTGGAGATGTGCAGGGAATTGGCCTTCGCTCAACACGGATTCTGAATTTTGATGCAAACCTGATCATCATCCCGAATGCCGATCTTGTAAAAGGGCGGATTACAAATTTTGCGTATCCCTTTAGCCAAACCCGCATTCTCCTGCGCGTGAACGTTGCGTATGGGACTGATCCCGAAAAAGTGCGTAACATTTTACTTGCCCTTGTAAAGCAGGTCCCGGATGTTCTTCCTGATCCTGAGCCACGGGTGGACGTCACAGAGATGCGCGACTCGGCGCTGGAGTTTACATTGTCCGGCCGCGTATCCAACTTTACAAAAAGGTTCGAGACGGAAGCATGGCTGCGCGAGCAAGCATACCTCACATTCCAACGCGAGGGAATTGAAAATCCATTTCCGCACCACGTGGTGCAACTAAAGGGAAACAGTCATGGACCCGAAGACGCTAGGGCGTGAAATAATCTACACGGGAAAAGTCTTCGACCTTATCGTTGATCAGGTGGAGTATCCTTCCGGGAATCGATCAGTGCGGGAGATTGCGCATCATCCCGGAGGCGCAGTCGTCGTGCCGATGCTGGGTGATGGCAGCGTGCTGATGGTGAACCAGCTTCGTTATCCTCTCGGAAAATGTCTCCTTGAACTGCCGGCAGGGAAGCTGAATAAAGATGAGGACCCGGAGTTGGCTGCCCGCCGCGAACTCGAAGAAGAAACAGGCTGGAGCGCCGGAGAGTTGGTGAAGCTTGCTTCATTCTACACAACTCCCGGCTTCTGCGATGAAGAGCTTCACGTGTATCTGGGTAGAGCCCTAACACGTTCGCCAATGGGAACTCAACGCGAGGAGGGGGAACTGACAATGACAGTACAGGCAATTCCTTTCGAGGAAGCCGTGCACATGGCGGTGAGCGGAGAATTGAAGGATGGCAAAACGATCATCGGGTTATTGCTTGCTGAGCGACTCATGAAGGAAAAAAAATGAACGAGTCTGCTCCTAATCCCGCCGACCGGACATACAAGCTGGACTTGAAGTCATGCATTGTTCAAACGTGCGGCGGCGAGCTGGCAGAAATATCTTACTACGAACGCAACAACTGGGTCACGATTGAGTTGGAGTGCAACAAGTGCAAGAGAAGATTTGTGGTGAAGGTGGAATGTTGAATGAGTAATCCCTTTCAATCCACAATCACCAGTCCGTAATCTCCAATCACGAATCGTCAATGCCCTTATGACTCCCGTCGAACTTATTCGGAAAAAACGAAACAAAGGTACGCTCACGAAAGACGAGTTGCATTCGTTCATCTCGGACTTTGTGAACGGAACAATCCCCGATTACCAGATGTCGGCGTTCCTGATGGCGGTGTACTTCAACGGCATGACAGCGGAGGAGAGAGCAACATTTACGGACGTGATGCTGCATTCCGGTGAGGTGCTTGATCTCTCGATGATTCCCGGCGTGAAGGTGGACAAACATTCAACCGGCGGCGTGGGGGATAAGGTCTCTCTCATTCTTGCGCCGATGGTTGCGGCGTGCGGCGTGCCCGTCCCCATGATCAGCGGCCGCGGGCTCGGACATACAGGCGGAACGCTCGACAAGCTCGAATCCATTCCGGGCTTCAGCACAAATCTTTCGATCGACGAATACAAAAAAGTAATTGCCGAGACCGGGCTGGTTTTGATCGGACAAACAAAAGAAATTGCGCCCGCGGATAAACGAATGTACGCGCTGCGTGATGTTACGGCAACGGTCGAGTCGATTCCGCTCATTGCGGGAAGCATCATGAGCAAAAAATTGGCTGAAGGCATTGATGCGTTGGTGCTCGATGTAAAAACCGGCAACGGCGCGTTCATGCAGAAGTACGAAGATTCTGTTGCCCTTGCCGACGCGCTTGTCTCAATTGGCAATTCAATGGGAAAAAAAACAGTCGGCTTCATTACCGATATGAACCAACCGCTGGGTTTCAAGATTGGGAACTGGTTGGAAGTAGTAGAGTCGGTCGAATGTCTGAAAGGGAAGGATGTTCCGGATCTGATGAAGGTAACGTATGTACTTGGAGGAGCGATGTTATGGCTCGGGAAGAAGGCGGCTTCAATAGAAGAGGGAATCGGATTATGCAGGCAAGCAATTATTTCCGGACGCGCATATGATAAATTCCGGGAGCTTGCACAGCGGCAAGGTGGTGACGTCTCATTTCTTGAAAAACCCGAATCGTATGCGCCGCCGGCATGCACAGTGGATGTCCGCAGCAGCACGGACGGATACGTCACCGGTTATGCAACGATGGAGATCGGGCTTCTCGGCATTGATCTCGGTGCCGGCAGAACAAAAATTGATGACGTGATAGATCCGAAAGCCGGAATCATCATTACAAAAAAAATCGGAGACGCAGTGAAGCAAGGTGAGCTACTCGCAACCATTTACACCGACAAGCAGGAAGTTGCCACAAACGCCGCAAATCAATTAGGGTCGCTCATCAAAATCGGAGCTGCCCCCGTCGATCCCCCACCGACGATCGTCTCATTCGTCGATGGCTCAGGCGTCAGGCCGTGGTCGTAACCGCAGGGCCTATCTTTGGAGATTGTTACTTGAGAGACCAATAGATATGCAGCCATTTTTCACAAAAAGACGTTATCGGGAATGAGAACTATGGAGTGGTTGCATTTGTATATAATTGTCGCATAATTACAAGCGGAATCTCCCGAGAACAAAAATCCCTTTAGGTATGTCAAGAATACGAAGTATTCCAAAGCGCTATAAGACAGGGTTCGAGCTTCTTTGGAAAATGAGTGATACTGCATTTACTGTTCTCTATAAAGCAATCATATCAAGCCCCCTCACTTTTAGTCCCGTCAGATTAGCTGATACAGTATCATCGTCTGTCGTTGACCTAACACAGAAAGAAGTGAGGAACATATTAACGAGTGTGGGAAGCTTAATCCCCCTTATCGAGCGGGAGAGGAAAACCAGCGACAAGGTTATAGAAGAAATAACGGAAGTCATAAAAGAGGAGATAAGTAAATCTAACGAATCATCTCTCGATGAATCAGACGAAGGCAGATTCAAGCAAGCCCTTGAGACTCTCATTGGTTGTGAACAACTATACTACGCGGCAAAATCAGTTGACTTGATAACCGAAGCAGAGAATATCTTCATTTCCGCAAAAACCGTTGCAGACATCAGGCCAATTTTTAGTGCTGATGTTTCAGCTACACCGAAAGCTGGTATGATTGTTCACACTCTCCATCTTCACTTTCATTTTGGTGAAGAGGCAGAACATCGGGATATTTATATGGCGATGGATGGTAATGACATTAAGGCCTTGAAAGCAGTTATTGAACGAGCAGAAGCAAAAGGCAAGAGCCTTGAAGGGCTTCTTAATAAAACTGGAATGACTAAGCTAACTCAAGAAGATCGGTCATAAAAATGCCTTCCAAGAACGGATATACTGATGCGGAAGATGTATATCCACATGAAAAGTATGAATACGAACCATTCCGACCTAAGTCTTGGGAGACGAGTGGTTATGTCGTCTTCGTTAATGAAGAGACCGTCGAGGAAAAATTCAATAGACTCGTTGAAAGATGGAGAAATGAGACGGGTGGGATGTCTTCGCCAATGTTGAAAATATCGAATCCAAATTATTCCAAGATATTAAAGATGGATTCTCAGGCGGTGTTACCACTAATACTCCAAGAATTGAAAAACCGTCCCGATGATTGGTTTTTTGCATTACGAGTTCATAGCGAGGAAAACCCAATCGATCCACAAAGTGTTGGAGATTTTGAATTAGTAAGACAAGCGTGGTTGGAATGGGGCAAGCGTAATCATTATCTATGACTCTGCAGTTAAGCGATCTCTTCGATGGCCCAATTAGCCTCTCGCAAATAAAGAAAGACTATCCAAATTTATCTACCGCAAATGCAGAGTTAGCAAGTAAGCCAGATCCCTATTACAATTGCGCTGCATTTGTTGTTAACGTGACAAATAAAAAATGGTGGCCAGGAGGCTTTGACGGCTATTACTGGCCAATCAACGCAAGCAACACAACGGCCGACATCAAAAGAACATTTGAGGAATTATACGGTTGGAAGAGTTGCGCTAATGGCAATTTCGAAAGGCGCTATGAAAAAGTTGTTATTTTTGAAAACAATGGCGTACCAACTCATCTGGCAAAACAGATTCGTGACGGTCGTTGGGTAAGCAAGATAGGGCGTTGGGATGATATTAAGCACACTTTAGAAGCTGTTGGTGGTGGGGATTACGGACAACCAGCAGTTTTCCTCCGCAAAAGACTAAAGAGACGAGGCATCTTTCTTTTTTTTAGATCGCTTCTTTTGGGGTGAAATTTGCAGTAACTTCCTTAGTACTTCTTTCATGACCGTCAATTTTGCGGCGGTTATATCAGAAATCAAACTCTGGCAAGGTATCTGTGAAGATCTTCCTTGCTTACGTAATGGTACACGCCGTTGATTCCGCGTTTCAGTAGTCCGAAATATCCTTCAACCGTGTTCGTTGAACTAATGGGATAGCGGGAGTTTTGTTTTCAAATCCTGTTTGCCTTCCAACGTGTCTATTCTCTCCACCAATGACCATTGTGAGACTTTTCTTTGCGATTTTCATCTTGGCAAGTCCGCCATCTTTGTATTGACATTCAACAAAATCTACGCTAATTTACACCAGCATTTCATCACAAGCTGCCTCAATGTTTGAAGGAGTTTTCCTCAAAACACCTAATCCCTGTACAGCAGTAAAGGCAATTCTTCGTTGGTTGGAAACCGGGTGACAATCAGGCCCGGGAATTATCAGAAGGAGGCGCAGCAATGAATTCGATAAAACAATTGCTTGAACACCGCTCGTTGTTTTCCGTAACGAAAGATTCAACAGTTCAGGCGGCTGCAGAGTACATGGCGCTGAATAATATCGGAGCGGTACCCGTTATGCAGGACACGCTGCTCGTCGGAATTTTTTCGGAACGGGACGTTATCAACCGCGTTATTGCCAAGAATCTTATCCCGAACGATACGCGTATTGCAGATGTAATGACCACGAACCTGGTTGTTGCGGAATCGGATGAGACCTCTGATG
>JBBRUI010000047.1:0-19475 GCA_038247945.1 Bacteroidota bacterium
GCGAGAACCGTGCGGGAACGAACGCCGCATCGGAACTCCTGATTCCTGTGGGAGCCCGCGATATTGCAATGAGCGGTTCATCCATCGCAACGACGAGCGGGTTGGACGCGATTTTTTGGAACCCGGCAGGTTTGGCCAGGTCCCAGAATTCCGCCAATGCAATGTTCTCGCATATGAATTACATTGCGGACATCGGCATTGATTACGTGGCACTGAGCACCACCTTCGAAGGGTTCGGTACTCTGGGCTTCAGCCTCAAATCGGTGGGCATCGGGGAGATTGCCGTAACGAACGAGGATAACCCTGACGGGACGGGGCAAATTATCAATCCCACAATCGTCAATCTCGGTCTTACGTACTCCCGGTTGCTTACAGATCGGATTTCGGTGGGCGCGACGGCGACGTTGATCAGTAACCGGTTCGACCGTGTATCTGCATCCGGGTTTGCATTCAGCGCGGGCGTGCAATACAGCGGCCTTGCAGATGTGAACGGATTGAGCATTGGTGTTGCGGTAAAGAATGTTGGCCCGCAAATGAAGTTCGATGGCGATGGCTTGTTGCGCCAGGGCAATGTGAACGATGTGCTTCGCTCCGGCTCATTCTATAAAGTCGAGGCGGGTTCATTCGAACTTCCTTCCACGATTGAGCTGGGCCTCGCATACAACTACACGGTTACCGAGGATAACTTCCTCACGCTGACCGGCGTGTTTCAGAATAACAACTTTGCAGCGGATGAGTACAAGGCTGGTATGGAATATAATTACGCCAATACATTCTTCCTTCGCGGCGGTTATAATTTTTCTGAAATCACGAAAAACCAAAGCATCCAGGCAAGCGCGGCCTTCGACAAGACAACCCACATCTTCGGATTCTCTGCGGGCGCGGGCTTGCGGTATGGCTTGGGTTCGCTGGCGGTTTCGTTCGACTATGCATTCCGCTCTGTGAAGTTCCTTGAGAACAACCACGTGTTTACGGTAGGGTTGGGCTTCTAGGATTTTGTGTTACTGATTTGTTCATGCGTAACGGGTTTCCCGGAGGATTGGTCTCCTCCGGGGTTCGTTACGCACTGTTGTTAGAATTAAACTGGTCTGATGTTCATTTCTGTCACTTCTAAATCGATGTTAAGTAAAACACCGGACGACCGTTATTCGTGCGGACCGGTAATTCATTCTCATAAGTTCAGGAGAAATTTTATGAAGACGTTCTCGCTCGGGTTCTTGCTTCTATGCATGGCGTCTCTCCCGGTATTTGCCGGTGAAAAATCTAACGCCAAGACTGCAAAACCGTTCATCCCGGATGAACATGCATTTGTTCCTCAACAAAATTATTATCCAAAGGCGCAGCCAGCAATGCCTGCACGGACTAACCTGCTGGGGACGTATACTACGTTAAGCGGCTTTTACGATTATCAAGCAAACGGGACACCGCAGCTCATCCGTGTGAATCCTGCCAACGGCAACATACACGTTACATATATGCTTGCAGAAGATTCAACCGCAACGAGCGCCTCGCGCCGAACCGGATACGCAATGAGTACCAATGGAGGAACCTCGTGGAATAACTTCAGCAACCTTCGCGTACCCTCGCGTCGGTCTGGATTTCCTTCCATCGATCTGCTACAGGGCGCGAACGCCGGATCGCCCGTGATTGGAAACCACAGCAGCATTACCGGAGTCCAATCCGCTGCCTTTGTCGATTCGCCGGAGGGGACAGGAGCGTTTTCCGAATTGAACGCACCACCTCTTATCGAAGCAAGCGGTGCCGATGAACCGATTTGGCCATACGTGGCAGGGCCCACTGATGGATCGTTGGTTATGCATTCTTCGCGCTCGGTTGCCGGAACAAATCATTTAAACCGCACTGTAGATTTTTCAACCTGGTTGTATCCAAGCCCGTGGTTTACATTCAGCGGGCCTAATGGTTCCGGCGGAAGGAATTCGACACAGGCAAACACGACAGGCCGGGTAGGCACGCTGGTAAATGCAACTTCCAACGGACTCTATCTTTATGAGTCCACAAACAATGGCGCCGCGTGGAGCGCTCCCATTACGGTTCATCCCGCACTTCGACCCGTAGGCGCGGATACATTCGCGGTCTGGGTTTCCGTCGACATGACCTACGATGGAAACAATGCTCTCGCTGCATTGAACACTTCGACAACTGATGGCGCCGGAGGATATTTTTTCGCCACAACTAAAATAGATTTTTGGAGCCAGGCTACAGGATTGGTTACTGCAGTTCCGCACGATACAAACCGTTTCGTAAGTGACATGAACGGCTTTAATCAAACCAACCATCTTACACTGGGCGGCCCCACAATCTGTAAGTCAGGGAATCAAGTTGTTATCGTCTTCCAGGCGTTCCAACGCGATACCGCAACCAGCGGTCATCGCTTCAGCGATGTGTGGTACGTCCGGTCTGCAAATAACGGGGTTACATGGGCGGCGCCTGTCAACATTACAAACACGCCGAATCTCGATGAACGATATCCAAGCGTCTCGAAATGGAATCAAAGCGGATTTGTGAATATGGTTTGGCAAGAGGATCTCTATCCCGGGGCATGGACAATTGCAACGCCCGATCCGGGAGCGTTGCCGGCACGTGCAAAACAAGTTTTCTACAAACTGACTCTGCCAACGACAGGAGTAGGGGAGGAAGGTCAGATTGCATCGGCATACAAATTGGAACAGAACTATCCCAACCCGTTCAACCCTGCCACGAAAATCCAGTATCGTATCCCGGTCGGTTCCGATGTAAGACTTTCGGTGTCCAACATGCTCGGACAGGAAGTCGCCACCCTCGTGAATGGATATAGAACGGCGGGCAGTTATGAAGCAGATTTTGCGGGAACGAATCTTGCGAGCGGTGTCTATTACTATACGCTGAAGGCGGGACGTTTTACAGAAACGAAGAAGATGATTCTCGCGAAATAGTTCTCATCGATTTCAAGGAAGTGGCGCAGGAGGGAACGACTCCTACGCCATTTTTGTTCTTGAAAGTGTTGCATTTATCCGATCCAATGTTTTCTTTGTTAACAGCAACCATCGGAACAAATAACGTTTACTTATTATAAACCAAAGGAGGCGCGTATGGTACAAAAGCTACTCATGTCCTTTGCCACAATCGTGTTTGTGGTTTCATTGTCTTTTGCCGGCGACACGAAACGAAAGGGCGCATATGAGGAACCGCTAAAGGAAGACCGGCCCGTTAATTCCAATGCAACATACAAACCGCTTGCAAACCCTGATTGGTCCAGAATGTCCAGCGCTGTCGGTACGTTTACGACACTTTCCGGTTTCTACGACTACCAGTCCAACGGCGGCAGCATCCAGCATATTCGCGTGAACCCTGCGAACGGTAATATCCACACGACCTTCATGCTTGCAGATGATTCAACGTCAGGCGGCCTTAACAACGCCCGCCGGACCGGCTACGCATTCAGCAGCAATGGCGGAACGACATGGACCAATTTCAGTAACGTGCGTGTACCTTCACGGCGTTCAGGATTTCCCTCCATAGACTTGCTCAAGGGACCAAACGCTGGCTCGCCGGCAATTGCCAACCACAGCACCATCGGCGGAACACAATCCACTATATTCGTGGACTCACCCGAGGGCACCGGTGCTTTTTCAGAGATTACATCTCCACCTATGATTGAAACGGGAGCCGACGATCCGATTTGGCCGTACGTTGCCGGAACCGCGGATGGTTCCGTAGTTATGTCAGCATCCCGAAGTGTGGCAGCGACTGTACATCATACCCGAACAACTGATTTCTCAGCCTGGTCACCGTGGACACAAGTAGTTGGGCCGACACAAAGTGGAGGACGATATCCAGCACAGGCGAACGGAACCGGAAGAGTTGGAATTGTGGCGAATAACAATAACCCTCTATCTGTTACAACAGGCGGAAATTGGTGGACCGAGTCAACAAACAACGGGCAGACATGGTCTACGCCTACTAACTTATATGGGTTTCGGGTTTCCGGGCCGGATACTTTTCTTGCGTACGTGCACACGGATTTTGTCTATGATGGTAACAACCCACTATTTGTTTTCTCAGAAACTCACAACACTCTCGATATTGATCAGATCTCGTTTTGGAGTCAAGCAACGGGTTTCAAAGTTGCAGTTGTGTCTGATACGACGAAGTACAAATTTGACCCTGTTAACCAACGATTCCATGCGCTTAGGCTAGGATGGCCTAGTATAGGGATGTCCGGCAGTACGATAGTGGTAGCGTTTCAGGCTTTCCAAGCAGATAGAGACAGCCGGGCATATCACTACAGCGAGTTGTGGTACGTTGCATCATCAAACGGCGGTGCCACGTGGGGAGGCCCCCAACGAATTACCAACACACCAAACGTAGACGAACGATACCCCAGTGTTTCAAAATGGAACGCCGCGGGTCAATTCAATATGGTATGGGCACAAAAGAGCAAGAGTGGCTTGTATGCATTTCCCGGAGGAGCTGATACTGTGCGTTCCTCGCAAGTATTCCTTCGCGTGAGTCCCATCGTCTTCACCACCACCGGCGTTGGAGAAGGCGAAGAAGGCGTTGCCAACTCCTTCAAGCTGAGCCAGAACTACCCCAACCCGTTCAATCCGGCAACAAAGATTGATTATACCGTTGCGCAAGGCGGCCCGGTTAGCCTCAAAGTATTTAACACGCTCGGGCAGGAAGTGGCAACCGTGGTAAATGAGCATCTTAATGCCGGCGAGTACCAGGCAACATTTGACGGGACGCAGCTCTCCAGCGGGGTCTACATCTACAAGATGACAGCGGGAAGTTATTCAGAATCGAAGAAGATGGTGTTGATGAAATAATTTTTGTTTTCATTCTAAAGAAATGGCGCGGGATGGAATTCCCGCGCCAATTCATTTCAAGACTCTTGCATTTGTCCATCCCAATGTTTTCTTTGAGGCAGTCTGGCAAGTCCTTCGAACCAACACAAGGATTTGGATCGCGACAAAAAGCCCCACTCACCCGCTTGTAATGTCACCAATTGGTGCCAATGTTACGAGACAGCTCTTGCCATAAACAATAAGCCCACTTCCCTTGCCTGTCTCATAACGGCAGAGGGTATTCATGTTCACTTTTTGTAAGGAGGGAATAATGATGCGTACAGTTACTGGTCTGTTGTTGGTTTGCCTGATGTCGGCGCTCGCGTTTGGAGCCTCTGACAGCAAGAAGGTTCAGGGTCCTTCGGCAACGCGTCCCGATACAAGCGCGCCCGATTCGTGGGGATATACATGGGTCAAGAGCACGGAACCCGGTGGCCCTTCGTTTCGATGGGTCGATATTGCCACCCGGGGAACTCAAGTCACAGGTTTGGGCGACGATAACTTCGTCGGGCCTTTCCCCATGCAATTGGCGTTTCCGTACTATTGGTACACCGTAAGTTCGTTCTATGTGGGGTCGAATGGTTTTATCAACTTTTCCGCACCGGGAAACTTTGCTCCGCCGTTTGCACAATTCCCCAATACCTCAGCGCCCAACGATCTGCTCGCTATTTGCGTCGGTGATCTGGTGCTCAGCGGACAGGCAGGAGCGGGGGGGCAATGCTACTACTGGTCAAACGGAACCGACTCCGTTGTTGTCAGTTTCATTAACGTAACGGAATGGGAATCCACCGTCAATCCGAACACGCGTCATACATTCCAGGTCGTTCTCAATAAAGCCGACAGCTCCATTACCTATCAGTACGGTTTACAGCAAGGAAGATACAACTCAACCAACAATACGCGTCTCAGCATTGGTATGGAGAATGCAACCGGACAGATCGGTCTCAACTATGTATACTCCACAGCCCCGCCCCACGCATTGATGCCGGACAGTGGTTTGGCGATCAAATTCAAACGAACTGTCAACACCGGCCTGCAGGTAGTTGATGCCGGCATTGTCGGAGGACTTAACGTTTCCAATCTAGGAAAGGTCATCAAAGCCGGAACATCTGATTCCGTACGATGCGTTGCGAAAAATTTTGGTACCGCAGCGCTTACTAACGTCCGGATAACGTATCAAGTTTCGAAAGCGCTCGAAACATATCGGGACACCGTATTCATCGCGTCCATGGCGCCGAGCGCACAGGTGAACATTACATTCCCCCGCGTGTTCACTCCAACATCCACCGGTTCCTACAGTGCACGGTTCGATGCGTTCGTAACCGGCGATGTGGGCCCGGGGAACAATACGAAAACTGCTGAAATATTTGTTGCTCCGTTCGCCGTTGGACAAAGCACGCGGATTCAGTTTGAATCAGGAACGGCTTCCGGTTCAATAAACTGGATCGGCGGAGGAGGAATGGGAGTACTGTTCGATTCCCCAGTGTACCCTGTTAGAATCGAGACTGTATTCGTTCAGGTCGCCGCGATAACCGCGAATCCTATGACTGTCGAGATTCTTGATGGGTCATCAGGTTCACCCGGAACGGTACTTGCAACCCGCTCAGTAACTGCGGTGGTTGGAATGAACGCAGTCGTGTTTACGAGCGACAGTATTAGGATTTCCAGCGGCAAATGGTTTGTCGGTGCACGCGGCCAAATGGCCTTCTCTTATGAAGCCACAGCGCCCATTTCGTACAGAAGCTGGGAGTATACGGGCGGCTGGGCTCCCTACCGCTCGGGCGATTTGCAGGACATCATTATCCGTGCAACAGTCAGGCAAGAAGCTCCAGTTGTGTATTCGTGGACAACACAAACTTCCGGTACGACGCAAGCTTTGCGAGCCGTGAAAACAGTGAGTTCAACTGTTGGATGGATAGCAGGCGCAAGCGGAACAGTGTTGCGTACAACGAATGGTGGAACGACATGGACATCAGTCGCCGGTCCCCAAGTGGCCGGGAATACAGTCTACGCCATCGATGCCCTCAGCGCGACGACAGCATTTGTCACGACAAGTCCGGCAGCCGGCACATATATATTCCGCACGACGAACGGTGGAACATCATGGGATACTGTCTTTACGCAAGGCACAGGCGGATTCCTTGACGCAATCAAGATGTTCGATGCGAATAACGGTATGGCGGTCGGCGATCCTGTTGGCGGAAAATGGACCATCCTTCGGACAACCAACGGAGGATCGTCGTGGGCGCGCATTGCCACAGAGCCGCTTCTAGTCGGAACGGAAAGCGGCTTCAACACATCATTCTCTTCTATCGGCTCAACCAACATCTGGTTCGGCACGAACAACAGCCGCGTCTATCGTTCTACCGACGGCGGTGCAACATGGTCATCGGGCACGACGGCGTTTGTCTCGAGCACCGGTGTTGGTTTTGGAGATACGCAATATGGCGTTGCAGGTGGAAGCGGCACAACCGGAGCTGCACGCTCGACTGACGGCGGAGCTACCTGGACGACGGTAACGCTGCCGAGCACGGGATCGATCTACGGTATCGCCGGGAAGGGATCCAATTTCTGGGCAGTGCGGGGTACTGTGGTCGCAAAAAGCACCAACCAGGGTGCAACGTGGGATACGGCGTATGCCGGGGCGATAGGGGCGTTCAGACATCTCGATTTCTTGTGGGATGGTACGAACGGATACGGCTGGGCGGTAACCTCGACCGGCGGCATAGCGAAGTATGGAGTGGTTACAACAGCCGTCGGTGATGATGTTGTGAACGGACTTCCCCAGGAATTCACCCTCATGCAAAATTATCCAAACCCGTTCAACCCCACGACGAATATCCGGTACGGCTTGCCGAGAGCAGCGCATGTCTCTGTGAAGATATACAATCTGCTCGGACAAGAAGTAGCGCAGTTGAAGGATGAGGTGGAGAGTGCAGGGACGCACGATGTTGTATGGTTGGGAAGAAATACTGCCGGCCACACCGTTGCAAGCGGCGTCTACTTCTATCAACTCGAAGCCCGTCCTGTGGATGGAAGTTCACAATTCAATAGCTTCAAGAAGATGCTGCTGTTGAAGTAGGAAGCTAAGACGGATGTGCATTATCATTACCAATTGGCGCGTGGGCAATAGCCCGTGCGCCAATTTTTTGTTACGATGACTTGCTTGCATTTGTTAGGCTCAATCGTTTCTTTATTCCCGACTTCTTTGATTTTCATGCATAGTATGAATCGCTTCAGCAGACTCGCATTTCTTTCGCTTTTTTTTTCTTGTAGTGCAATTCCTTACGTCCCGCAATCTCCGGGAGTGGAGTCTTCGCAGGTTTTTGACTCGCTGCTCACAACCGGCACCAGGCTCGATGTCGATATCAACGGCTCTGTGGTGTTGGTGGATGCAGAGAAGAATATTGTGCGGCTGCTTTCAAAAGAGATGAAGCGGGTAGCAGAAATCGGAGGCTCGGGTTGGGGCGATGACCAGTTTGATCACCCATCGGGGGTATGGGCACGAAACGGCATCGATGTTTTTATTGCTGACTATGGCAACCATCGCATTCAGCGGTTCGACCGGAAGCTTGCATTCATTTCATCATTCTCAACACGCGACCGTGCGAACCCGGATGAACGCTTCGGCTATCCGACGGATGTTGCAGTATCAAGGTTGGGCGATTTGTTCATCTGCGACAGCGAAAATTCACGTATCGTCAAGGTTGTTGGATTAAGCAAGATTGAAAAAACGTTCGGCGGGTTCGATGCGGGAAAAGGGCGGTTGAAGAAACCGAACCAACTGGAGATCGGTCCGCACGATAATGTGTATGTGCAGGATGCAATGCCGGATGCGAAGCAAGGAAGCCGGGTGGTGGTGTTCGACAACTTCGGCAACTTCATTCACATCATCGGTGAGGGCATGTTTCCAGCCGGCTTGCAAATCTTTGCCGACGATAATGGCTTGATATTGCTTGGAGGAGGAAAGCTTTTTTTCTTTGACGAGAACGACCGGCCCGGACTTACTCTGGAACTTGACTCGGCAAATATCAACGCTGTCCGATCATTTGTCTTCAGCCGCGGCACCGCATACTTCCTGACTTCAAAAGGATTAATTGTAAATCCCGATCCACGAAAACAGTAACAGACATAAACCAAAGGAGGCATCATGGCAAAAAGCTTAAACAAAGTAATGCTGATTGGCAATCTCGGTAAGGATCCCGAGCTTCGCTACACAACAAGCGGCGTGGCTGTGGCAACATTCAGCCTTGCCACGAGTGAATCGTGGAAGGATCAGGACGGCAACGCTCAGGAAAAAACGGAATGGCATAACATTGTCGCGTGGCGGAAGCTGGCGGAGATATGCGGCGAGTGGTTGAAGAAGGGAAAGAAAGTCTATATCGAAGGCCGCATTCAAACACGCAGCTTCGACGACAAGAATACAGGTCAGAAACGCTACACCACCGAGATTGTTGCGGATAATCTGATCATGCTGGATGGCGGCGGCGGTGCACGCAACTCTGCTGCATCAGAAAATTCCGGCACTGCTAACCAGCAGGCGGGAAGCGACGCTCCCGCGGCTGCTGCGGCTGCTCAGGAAGAGGATCTTCCTTTCTAGGGATGCAGCGGGAAGCCCACAAAACCTTTAACCACAGAGACCTCTGAGATTACAGAGGTCACGGAGAAAAATTGTGTTGAGTTTGTTCCCCCGCAACTCCGCGTTCTCTGTGGTTGAATTTTTCTCTTATGGTGAACAGCATTTCATATCTTAACAAAAATCTCATCGTACTCGGAGCGTTCTCAATTTTATTGGGAACGCTTCATGCTTCATGGCGTAATCCGGTCAAAGCGAAAAACGGCATGGTTGTCTCCGCCGAATCGCTCGCGACGCAAGCCGGAGTCGACGTCTTTAAAGCAGGCGGTAATGCCATTGATGCAGCGGTTGCAGTGGGCTTCACGCTGGCTGTGACATACCCCGAGGCGGGAAATATCGGCGGGGGCGGATTTATGCTCATTCGGCTTGCGAATGGAAAGACGACGATGATTGACTTTCGCGAGAAAGCTCCGGGCAAAGCCACGCGGGACATGTATCTTGACGCGGTCGGAAATGCGATTGCCACCAAGAGTGAGTACGGCCCTCTCGCTGCCGGGGTGCCGGGCAGCGTCGCCGGTTACATGTACGCGCTTGAAAAATATGGAACGGCAAAACGCGAGCGCGTACTGTCGAAAGCGATCAAGATTGCAGACGAAGGTTTTGTCGTCTCCGAACGAATCGCCGAAGGGTTTAAAGATGCCTTACGTGACTTCTCCGGTTTCCCATCTACCGTAAAAACTTATACCCGCAACGGCAAACCGTATGCTGAAGGAGAGTTGTTTCGTCAACCCGATCTCGCCAACACGCTTAAAGCCATTAGTGATCGCGGCCGCGATGGTTTCTACAAAGGTACAGTCGCTGAAAAAATTGTTGCGGAAATGAAACGCGGCGGGGGAATCATTTCGCAAGATGATCTGGTAAAATATGAACCGGTGGAACGCGAGCCATTACAGGGAATGTACCGGGGATACGGAATAATTACTGCCTCGCCTCCTTCTGCAGGTGGCGTGGGTTTGCTGCAAATGCTGAACATGCTGGAACGGTTCGACCTGAAAAGCAAGGGTCACAACTCATCTCAAACAATACATCTTTTTGCTGCGGCCGCTCAACGGGCGTTCGCCGACCGCTCTGAATTTTTGGGCGATCCTGATTTTGTCCGCATTCCCATCAAGTCTCTCATATCAAAATCGTACGCCTCAACGCGGGGAAGGTCGATTGATTCTCTTCGGGCGAGTCCGAGTTCTTCAGTTCATCCGGGCACGAAAACAGAATTGGATAATCACCAGACGACGCATTTCTGTGTTGCCGATAAATATGGAAATGTTGTAAGTGTCACGACAACGCTGAACGGATTATTCGGGTGCAAGACTGTCGTTGACGGCGCCGGATTTTTCCTGAACAACGAGATGGATGATTTTTCTGTAAAGCCCGGCACGGCGAATATGTACGGCGTAACCGGTGGAAGCGCAAACGAAATAGCCCCCGGCAAACGTATGCTCAGTTCAATGTCTCCGACGATTGTTGTGAAGGACGGGCAACCTGTGTTTACCGTAGGTGCAAGAGGGGGACCGAGAATCACGACTGCGGTCGCCAATGTAATCATCAATGTCATTGACTTCGGCATGAACATTCAGGATGCGGTTGAGGCACCCCGGGTTCATTACCAGTGGCTTCCCGACAAAATACTCTATGAATCGCAAGGGTTTTCACGTGATGTTCTGGACAATTTGGGCCGAATGGGATATTCTCTTGATCTTGGAACATCGTTTAATGGACGCGCTGAAGCTCTAATGATCGACAATGCCCGCGGCTTCTTGTATGGCGGCCCTGATCCGCGTGAAGAAGGCGTTGCAATCGGTTATTGAAACTCCCTCCTCTTTTGCCTATCTTTATTTACCCTCATCATCGATTACCACTGGCGTCCCCCGTTTGTAAGGAGAGTTTGTGCGTTCCTTGTATGCCTATTTTTATGCTTTGGGAGATGGATTCCATCTTCTCTGCCGCTCTCGATGCGCTTCTGCAATATTCTATTCCCACTTTCCAATCGGTAAAAAATTAAATCATTTTTTTATTTCACGTAGCGATTTAGCGTAGGGGGATCTATGAAATTGTTGAAACAGTTTTTCACGATGTCGGTGTATCTTCTTTTTATTCCTGTATTCCTCCTGGGCCTCACGAAAGCGCACAGTCAACAAGTCATTTTCAATGAAGTATTCAATTCAGGTGGCAGCGACGAGTGGGTTGAACTCCTTGTTGTTCAGGATAGCCTTGATATGCGCGGGTGGGACATCCGGGATTATAGTTCAGGCGGCGCCGCCCAATTGCCGTTGGATTTTACGACGAGCACACTGTGGCAAAACCTTCGCCCGGGCACTCTAGTTGTAATTGCGCGGCCGGAAAACACGACGTTGCAGGAAGATGTTGATCCGTCGGACTATTCGCTTCTAATCAAGACAAACAATGGAGCATACTTCGCCGGGAACCCGTTTGTTTTTGCCGGCGCAAGCGATGCGATCCAAGTTCGCACCGCTGCCGATCAGCATGTGATTGGCGTTTCGTGGGGACCTGCAAATGCATCCAGCGTGCCCGCTCCGAAAGTGCATTTCACGGGGAGCTCAACAAGCGGTACCAGCATCTCGTTCAACGAGAACTCGCTGCCGGAAGTAACGGCTGCGACGAACTGGACAATCAACAACTCAAGCATCACGCTTGGCGCAGGCAATACGCAGGTCAATAGTGCGTGGATCAACAGTTTTCGGTTGCGAGCGGACGGATCGGGCATTGCGCGCATTTTTCCCGACACACTCAACGGCGGGACAACGGGAAATATTCAAATAACGTATCGCCGCGAAGCTCAGTTTGCAGTTACTGATCTGCGGATCATTGTTCCTCGCGCATTTAGCTGGTCACACCTGGCAACGGACGTGACATTTACAAATATATCAGCAACGAAATCAGTGGCGGGCGATACGGTCTATCTAAACGGAATCGTATTCAATGCCGACTCAACGATTATCACTATTCAAAACATCACGGCAACTGATACGACGGGCTATTATTCCTTCCAGATACAATCCCGCGTCAATGCTTATGCGAATGTTTCTCCCACGCCGCGCATCGTCGTCTTCGGACTGCCTCTTCCCATTGCCGAAATGAAAGCAAATGATTCCTTCGGGGTCCCGCTTAGGATGAACGGCCTGATTACAGTCCGCGGGATTGTAACGGTCGCCAACGAGTTTGGCGGACCCTCATACCTTCAGGACAATTCCGGCGGTATGGCATTATTCGGCGCATCCTTCTCAAGTAACGTGAACATTGGCGATGAAGTTATTGTATCCGGAGTTGTCCAACCTTTCTCAGGGTTATTCGAAATAGTCAATCCGCGCCTGCACTCGATCGTCACCACGGGAAATGCATTAACCCCGTTGCTTGTCACGGCAAGCCAGATTTCAAATGATGGAGTGAATGGAGTCGAGTTGTATGAGGGGCTACTTGTTCGTATCAATGCGGCAACCGTGACCGGGACAGGCGTCTGGACAGCGAACACGAATTATCCGCTCAACGATCCGAGCGGCACGACGGAGGTTCGCATCGACAATAATACAAATCTTGTCGGCGCTCCCATTCCGGCCGGTGTGTTCGACGCCATCGGAGTGGTTGGTCAGTTCAAAACTGCGCCGCCTTTCATTGGCGGATATCAAGTCATGCCGCGGTTTTCGAACGACATCATATCGACTGGTCCGATTATCGCTTCATTCCCCCGTGAGACAAGTATCCAGCCGACAAGTTTGAATATTTTCTGGCAAACAGTGAACAACGGGACGACACGCGCACGATACGGCATAACGCCGTCGTTGGAGCTTGGAGTAGTGGGCAACGACAGTATGTTAACCAACCACACGGTCTTGCTCGGCGGACTTACTCCGGCAACCATTTATTACATCCAGGCATTTTCAGTGGCGGGTGCGGATACGAGTTACGCGTCGATACTCATCGCAAGCACTGCTTCGCCCGCGTCGGCAACCGGTCAGGTCAATGTTTATTTCAACAAGAGTGTCAATGCAACTCTCGCGTGGTTCCAACCGGCTAATGGGAACGAAAATTTCTACAACAGGCTTCTACCACGTCTCAATAATGCGCGTCGATCGATTGATGTTGCACTTTACAGTCTTAGCGGGACAGTCGGCAGCAACATAGCCGCTGCACTTGTCAACGCACGGAACAGAGGTGTAAAAGTGCGTGTTATATGCGAGTATGATAACCGTGGAAATGCCGGTTTCACCACTTTGAGTGCGAACGGTATTCCTCTGATAAATGACGCGTTCGATCCCGTCAATGCAGGCGTTGGATTGATGCACAATAAGTTCCTGGTGGTTGATGGTCGGGGAGGGGCGCCGGAGAGTGTATGGGTTGTTATGGGATCGTGGAACCCCACGGACTCAGGGACAAATTCTGATTATCAAAACGTCGTTGAGCTGCAGGATCCTGCGCTTGCAAATGCCTATACGTTGGAATTTAATGAGATGTGGGGAGGCAGTACCGAAGTTCCCAATAGCTCGAATTCGCGGTTTGGTGCACGAAAAACTGATAACACCCCCCACCGGTTTGTGATTGGAGGAAAGAATATCGAATGCTATTTCAGCCCGAGCGATAGAGTAACGTCGAAGATCGTCTCTGCGATCAACGGAGCCGAGCATTCGGTTGGCTTCCAGCTCCTGACATTGACCCGATCGGAGATTGCTTCTGCTCTCGTGGCAAAAAAGAACGCCGGCAAGAAAGTACGCGGCGATCTTGACAATGGTACGGACACGGGCTCCCAGTATGATTACCTGATCGCGAATACGGTTGATGTGCGATTGAAAACCGGGGCGGGACTTTTGCACCATAAATATGGTATTGTAGACGCAGAAAATCCGTACTGGAATTCCATCACCATTACCGGCTCGCATAACTGGTCAAGCGCGGCGGAAAATTCGAATAACGAAAATACTCTCATCCTCCGTGACGGTAACATCACAAACCAATTTTTGCAGGAATTTGCTGCCCGGTATGTACAGTTCGGCGGGACAGATCCCATTATTGTTGGTGTGGATGAAACAAGCTCAACGGTTCCGTTATCATTCTCGCTTGAGCAGAACTACCCGAACCCCTTCAATCCCTCAACCACAATCGGGTTTACAATCCCTGACGCTCAGGCGAACAGTCCGGGGGTAACTTTGAAGGTGTACGATGTGCTTGGGCGTGAGGCAGCGGTTTTGATCAACGAGCCGCTCAAGGCGGGAAGCTACAAAGTGCAATTTAATGCCGGTAATTTTTCGAGCGGCGTTTACTTCTATCGCCTTCAGGCAGGGTCACTCACTAATACGAAAAAATTGATCCTGATGAAGTAGGTTCATCTGAGACTCAACAAAGAGGCAGGCGTGAAAAAAAATCCACGAGGTGGTTTGTACATCGCAATCCTCGTTTTGATTGCTTTGTCCCACGAACACGGACGAGCGCAGAATGGTGTCACTCTCATCGACACGCTCAACCGTGCACACGGCATTTCCGGACAAAACACAAAATTTTCCTCATGCTGGGGCTGGGTCTCGCCCGATGGGAGGGAATACGCCATGATCGGCACGTTCACCGGAACATCGATCATTGACCTTAACGTTTCACCCATTCGTGAGATCGGATTTGTGCCCGGCAATAATGCGACGTATTGCTATCGCGAGATAAAAACGTACAAGCAGTATGCTTACATCGTCTCGGAAGGCGGACGGGGCGTGCAAATTCTAAATCTCTCCCGTTTGCCCGACACATCAGGGCTGCTCGTGCGTGAGTTTAATTATGCGAGCGGCGGCAAGAGCATTGTTTACTCGCATACCGTTACGCTGGCGGACGGTTATTTATATTTGAACGGATCATCGAACTGGTCGCCGGGTGGAATAGTGATTTTCTCTCTCAAGAACGATCCGACGAATCCTCAATTTGTCTCGGCATATGAACCGCAATATATACATGACTCATACGTCCGCAACGACACACTCTACGCTGCAGCAATAAGCGGCGGCTCCGGCGGTTTGTACGTTGTGGATATTCGCAACAAAGCAAATCCGGTTCAACTTGCTAAGATTTCCTACACAGGCAGCGCGACGCACCATGCATGGGCTTCAATCAGCGGCCGCTATGCGATGACAGCGGATGAAACTTCCGGCGGCCATCTAAAAATTTGGGATCTGCAGAATCTTGGTTCAGGCCCGCCATATACGCCCGCGGCTCAGTACACGGCTTCCCCATCTGACATTATTCATAATGTGCATGGGCGGGGGAACTACGCTTACGCAGCGTATTACACAGCGGGTATGAGGGTTGTGGATGTGCACAACCCGGCACAGCCCGCCGAAGCAGGATTCTACGATACCTATCCGGGTTCAAGCGGCGGCTACGCGGGATGCTGGGGTGTGTATCCTTATTTCTTTTCGGGGAAATGGATCGGATCGGATATGCAAACGGGATTGTATGTGTGCAGATTTTCGGGTCTTGTTCCGCGGCTACGCTCGCCGTTGTTAGCTCCGGCGAACCAGGATACGTTCATGCAGGGTGTGCCAAAAACATTTCGTTGGAGGTCATCGGCAAACCAGGCAGAAGATCCTCACTACTACGAGGTTCACCTCTGGGGACCCGGTGTTGATACGCTTCTCAAAACGCGGGATACTTCCATGGTGATCTCGCCATTTGCGGGAATGCAAAACAACCAATCGTACCGCTGGCATGTATGGATTAAGGATGAATACACTGAGGTATCGGGCAGGGATACATTTCAACTTGTCTATAAGAGTTCCTCGTCCACCGGTGTCACCGGCTCCGGCGATCTTCCCCAAAAGTTTTCGTTGGATCAAAATTATCCCAATCCGTTTAACCCCACAACTACGATCGAATACTCGTTGCCCCGATCCTCACATGTCTCACTGAAAATCTACAACGCACTCGGCGAGCAGGTCGCGGTTGTTGTGGATGAGATGCAAAGCGCCGGGTTGAAAACAGCGCAGGTTGATGCGGGCAATTTTACCAGCGGTGTATATTTTTATCGATTGGTGGCAGGGAATTTTATCGGTGTGCGAAAACTCATTCTTATGAAATAGGCAGAAGGAAAGATTCATGACCAGAACCTGTAAAATGTTTTACGCCCTGTTTGTTGCACTCCTCTGTACTGTCATCTCTCACGCACAACCCAACGGTGTTACCGTTATCGACTCTCTGAATGCACGACATGGAGGGCCGGGACCGAACTTTGGATTTTACTTTGCGAGCTGCTGGGGATATGTCGCACCCGATGGCCATGAATATGCATTGATTGGCTGCTATTCCGGTACATCTATTATCGATCTGGATGCGAGGCCCATTCGGGAAGTCGCATACATTCCCGGTTCAAACAGTGAGTGGAAGGAAATGAAAGTGTGGGGCAACTACGCGTACGCTGTCAGTGAAAACTCAGCCCAAGGACTACAGATCATCGATTTGAGCAAACTCCCTGATTCGGCAAAACTTGTCCGCAGCGTAACAACCGTTGGAACCAGGAATGTTGCACAGAGCCACACCGTTACCGTTGCCGATGGATTTTTATATTTGAATGGTGGAAGCTCGAACGGCACCGCGATTCTGAGTCTTGCTGATCCGATCAACCCCACGCTGGCGGGTCATTACAATCCGGCATATTTCCACGACACCTACGTTCGCAACGACACGCTGATAGGTGCAGCCCTTGGCAATGGCGTTTACATTACATCAGTCGCAAACAAAGCAGCGCCCGTTCAATTAGGAAGAATTACATACACGGGATCGGGAACCCACAACGCATGGACTTCCATTGACGGAAGATATATTTTTACGACGGATGAAGTTGGCTCAACGACAAAGAACCTGAAGGTGTGGAACATTTCCAATCTGCCGACGGTTACGCAAGGTCCATCAGTGACGTTTAACCCCACGAGAATTATCCATAACGTCCACGGACGCGGTTACTATGCCTACGTTGCACACTACCATGCGGGCGCATTTGTCGCGGATGTTCACAACCCCACGGCCATTTCAACAGTCGGCTCATACGTAACGTACCGCGGCGGGGGGACGAATGCCTCGTACGCCGGAGCGTGGGGCGTTTACCCCTACTTTCCTTCCGGGCGTTTCATTGTTTCAGACACGCAAACAGGTTTATACCTCCTTCGGTTCAATGGAATGCCTCCAAGACTACGTTCGCCGCTGTTGGCACCCGCCAATCAGGACACATTCACACAGGGAGTTGCGAAAACATTCCGATGGCGTTCTGCAGCCAATCAGGCGGAAGATCCACATTCGTACCAGCTTCATTTCTGGGGACCCGGTCTGGATACACTGTTGAAGACCCGCGACACATCGCTTGCCGTTACACCGTTCGCGTCGATGCAAAACGGACAAACATATCGCTGGCATGTTTGGATCAGAGATGAGTTCACGAGAGTGTCGAGTCCTGACACCCTTCAATTGATTTACAAGTCAGGCTCAACAAGTGTCGGTACGATAGATGAGACTCCGGTTGTTTTTCATCTCGCCCAAAATTATCCGAACCCGTTCAATCCGACAACTACGATCGAGTACTCGTTGCCTCAATCCGCACATGTCTCACTGAAAATCTACAACGCACTCGGCGAGCAGGTTGCGGTTGTCGTCGATGAAATGCAAGGCGCCGGCGTGAAAACAGCGCAACTTGATGCAGGCAATTTTACCAGCGGCGTATATCTCTACAGACTGTCAGCCGGAACATTTAATCAGACAAAGAAAATGGTTTTAATCAGATAAATATTAAACGGAGTTTTATGAAAATGTTTTTTGCGATTACACTGTTGCTCATAACTTCAGCCGCAGTTGCGGTTGCACAGCAATTGGACACGCTTGCGCGGATGGATCCCTATCCATCAACCGGGATTTCCGGTATATGGGGTTATACTGCGCCTAACGGACGTGAGTATGGGCTCGTAGGAATTACAGGGGGTGGAACGAGTCCGGGCGGAACAACGATCATCGACATTACTGTTGATCATGCTCCTAAAAAAGTCACTCACATTGTCGGGCCAAACAGCACCTGGCGTGAACTGAAAACTTACCGACAATACGCGTACATCGTAACTGAGGCAAGCACGGGCACCGGAGTGCAAATCATTGATCTCTCCCAATTGCCGGACACGGCAAGATTGATCAAAACCTTCGCTTATACCAGTGGAACCAAGAACATCAACAGGTCGCACACAATTTCGATCCATGACGGGTTCATGTATTTGAATGGCTGTGCAGGATGGTCACCCGGCGGGATTTTGATTTTTGATCTTCGAACCGATCCATTGAATCCGGTATTTGTCAGCGAGTATCAGCCCCAATACATTCATGACAGCTATGTCTTGCGGGATACAATATATGCGTCTGCGATTAATACAGGCGGCGGACTGATCATCGCCAATGCAACAAACAAAGCAAGCGTCCAGACGATCGGGCGGATTGCGTACACCGGTTCAGGAACCCATAACGCGTGGGTCACGAAGGATCGCCGGTATGCCCTCACATCGGATGAAATCGGCAGCACGCAGCACAATTTGAAGATTTGGGATATTAGAAATCTTCCTGCTGTTCCGACAACAACGACAGCCACGTGGACAGTGGCGCCTACTTCAACCATTCATAACGTTCATGTGCGAGGCGATTACGCGTATTGCGCGTGGTATGAAGGGTATGGACTTCAAATTGTGAATATCACCAATCCTGCCTCACCTACCCTTGCGGCAGGATACCGTACCGCGACGGGAAGTACGTTGGCATGGGAAACGTATCCATACTTTCCATCGGGAAGGATTATCATCGGTGACCCGTCAACCGGACTTTGGGTTTTCCGTTTCAGTGAACTCGCCGCTCGCCAGCCGGTTGCACTTCTTGCACCTGTAAACAACGACACTGTCCGCTCACAGGATTCAATACGATTCCGCTGGACAAAAACGACCGACTTGAACAAGGACCCGCACTGGTACGATGTCCGTTTACGCGGA
>JBBRUI010000048.1:0-19452 GCA_038247945.1 Bacteroidota bacterium
ACGGCATACTTATTCCTTGCCAGCATCAAAGGCTTATCCGAAGGAAACATGGTTGCTATCTCGGGCAAGAAGATCGGCACCGTGCAGAGCCTTGATTTTGCGGAGCGCAACGACACAGCAGGTGTCATCGTCACGCTGGATATTACGAGCGACTACTTTCCTCTCATCACGAAAGATTCCAAGGCGACAATCAAAGCGCTTGGCGTGCTGGGTGATAAATTTGTCGACATCACCATCGGGCGGTCTGAGGAAAAACTGCAGGAGGGCGCTTACCTTGACGTTGTTGCCGAACCGGGGCTTGATGAACTTACTGCGTCCGCGATCGAAACGATGAGGACAATACAGGACATCTCCCAAAAAATAAATAAGGGCCAGGGGACGCTCGGAAGGCTGATCACCTCCAACGAGCTGAACGACAAGCTGATGAAAACTGCTTCCAATGTTGAATCGATGACGAACAAGATTTCCACAGGCGACGGCCTGGCTGCAAAATTGATTAATGACCGACAGATAGCCGGACGGTTTACTTCATTGGTGAACAATCTCTCGGACGTTGCCGGTTCATTGAAGGCGGGCAAGGGTTCGCTCGGCAAATTGATTGTCGATGAATCGTTCTACAGTAATCTTATTTCGATTGTACGGCGGACTGATTCTCTGTTCGTTAAGTTGAACGATCCGAACACAAACCTCGGGAAGCTGACACGCGATGATGCATTATACAATCATCTCGACCACAGTATTATCTCGCTTGACTCGCTGCTGATGGATTTCAAAAAGAACCCGAGCCGGTATGTGAAGGTGAGTGTGTTTTAGAACTTGCACAATCACGAATCTTGTAACTAAAAAGAAAAGTTCAGCACTAAACAAGCGGGAGGAGTTATGTCATACGCACTTTATATAATCGGATTCATAATCGTTATCGGCGGACTGATTTACGGCGCCGTCCTGATGCACGTTCCCCAGCAATGGATTATAGTTGGTACAGTTGTGCTTTTGGGTCTCGCGATTCTAACCGGTGTTAAAGCCACACGCCAAAAAGATCCTCCAAGCAAGTAGACATCTGTATTGGGGTGCGGAGTTTCATCGTGTTTCGGTGTGTTAGCAGTATTTTTTTAGGTGAGATTGAAGTACGAATATGCGTCCGGTGGTCTCCGAAATTTGGAGCACCGCCTTTCATATTTCATCTCTCTGCTATACTCCTTATCATGCCTTACATAGAAGGCCAGACGAAAACCCATGAAAAAGAAAACCACCAAGTCGCCAAGACACCAAGAAGTTCCGGTTCTTCTCTTTTTGTAGTTTTTTTATTCAATTTTCACTTGGTGCCTTTGTGACTTGGTGGTTAATTTTCTATCCCGGGCTTTCAACCAAATTTATAGGCGGTCTTCACAAACTTAAATCTCATTTGAATGAAAAAAGTCATTAAGAGAGTCACTTCCTGGATAAGCGGGAAGATCAGCGGAAAGAAAAAAACAGTTGCAGTTGAGCAACCGAAAACTCCATCTCCCTCTCCACGAAAAGAAACTTCCCGGCGCGGGTATCAAGGCAAAAATCCCCGACCACCCAATCAGCGGGGCGGACGCCCCCAGCGGACCGACGGGCGTAGCAGAACACAAACCCCGCGCTCTCAAAACCGGACACCAAAGCCCTCCCCTAAGGAGCAAGGTGAGCCTCAAACTCCGATTGTCGACAATTGGGATATCTCACAGTTCGAAGTGCCGGCCGCAGAAGGGAAGACCCGGTTCCACGACTTAGATTTCCCCAAAGAGATTATGCATGCAATTGCAGACTTGAACTTCCAATACTGCACTCCCGTGCAAGCGGAAATTCTTCCGCAATCGCTGCAAGGCGGAGATTGCACCGGGCGCGCGCAGACAGGGACGGGCAAGAGCGCAGCGTTTTTGATTACCATTCTTTCTCATCTGCTTCGTAAACCTCTCGCAGAACGACGCAAGGCATCGCCGCGGGCTCTGATCCTCGCCCCGACACGCGAGCTTGTTCTTCAGATTGAGAAGGATGCCAAGCTCCTTTCGAAATACACAGGCAGCAAAATTGTTGCTGTCTTTGGCGGAATGGATTACGAACGACAGAAGCGCTGGCTCGACGGGCCCGTTGATATTGTTGTGGCAACGCCCGGACGTTTAATCGATTTCAAGAACCAGAGTCACATCCATCTCAACCACGTCGAGATATTGGTGATTGACGAAGCTGACCGGATGCTGGATATGGGGTTCATCCCGGACATCCGGAAGATTGTGATGAGCACGCCGCACAAAGATAAACGGCAAACAATGTTCTTCACCGCGACGTTTACATCCGAAGTAACGCGGCTTTCGGGGCAGTGGACGAACAATGCCCACAATGTAGACATAGAGCCCGAGCAAGTGAGCGTTCTGGCAATCGACCAGCGAGTCTATATTGTTCCTTCGGAAGACAAATTGAAGTTGTTGTACAACATGATTGTGGAAGAAAAGCTTGAACGCGTGATCGTCTTCGGCAATAGGAAGGATCAGACTCACCGGCTTGCCGAACAACTGATGGCGCGGGGAATTTCATGCGGATTGTTGTCGGGCGATGTATCGCAGCACGAACGGGTGAAGACACTGGAAGGTTTTCGCGAGGGAAAGTTCAGGATACTTGTCGCGACCGATGTTGCCGCGCGTGGATTGCATATTGAAGGAGTGAGCCACGTTGTGAACTTCAACCTGCCGCTGGACGCTGAAGATTATGTCCATCGCATCGGTCGAACGGGGCGTGCAGGCGCAACCGGAATCTCGGTGAGCTTTGCGTGTGAGGAAGATGGCATGCAGATTCCGCTCATCGAGGAATTTATCGGAAGAAAACTTGAATCCGTCTATCCACCGGATGGATGGTTGAAGGAGCTTCCTCCTGCCAATGCCGACGCGCAAAAAATTCATCTCGAGCCCAGGAAACAGTACGACAACCGCCGCAAATCATCCCTCGGCCCGAACCGGGGGAGAAGCAGTGGTCGGCCGCCGCGACGCGAAGGCGGAGCCAGGAAGTGATTCTCCCGCTTTTTGATGATTGGTGTGTTCGCAGTTTTACAGGCGAGGATGTTGAAGCCATTGTAAAATACGCGAACAACAAGCACGTCTGGATCAACCTTCGCGATTCTTTCCCTTTTCCGTACACCGATCACGATGCAAAGAAGTGGCTTCGCAGCGTGAAAAAGCACGAGCCGGAAATGTCGTGGGCTCTCGCGAATTCAACCGGGGTCATTGGCGGCATCGGAATCCATCCTCTGCCCGACGTCTACAGGCAATCGGCGGAGATCGGGTACTGGCTGGGCGAGCCATTCTGGAGAAAGGGAATTGCGACGGCCGCCGTGAAAGCTGTCGTCGATCATTCATTTGAGAACTTCGACCTGCTTCGCATTCACGCCGGCGTGTTTGAATGGAATCCCGCTTCGGCACGCGTGTTGGAGAAAGCAGGGTTCAGATTTGAGGCCCGACTGCGGAAGGCCGTCGTGAAGGATGGCAAAAATATCGACCAGATGATGTACGCGATCCTTCTTGAAGAATGGAGAGTTAGAAAACAGAAGTAAATTCCATTCCATCGCAACTGCCTTAACTTCCTCGCGTTCATTTCGTAATTCGTTATCATGCACTAACAAACAGGGACTTTCCCATGAAATATTTACGTGTAGTATTATTCTTCGTCCTCTTGTTCGATTCATCTTACGGGCAGAAGAAAAAATCCGAAGACGCAAAAGACAAAGGCCCGATGGCATCATCAACATTCGAGGGGCTGAAGTTCCGTTCCATTGGACCTGCGCTCACGTCGGGGCGTATTATCGATATCGCAGTCAATCCAACGAACAATAGTGAATGGTACATTGCCGTTGCATGTGGTGGAGTGTGGAAGACGGTAAATGCAGGAACGACGTTTGAGCCTGTCTTTGAAAAAGAGGGATCATATTCTATCGGCTGTGTGACACTCGACCCGAACAACCCGTTTGTAGTTTGGGTCGGCAGCGGCGAGAATAACAGCCAGCGAAGTGTTGCGTACGGTGACGGCATTTATCGTTCGGACGATGGCGGCAAGACATGGAAGAACATGGGACTGAAAAAATCCGAACATATCGCGAAGATCGTCGTTGACCCGCGGAATTCAAACGTCGTCTACGTGGCGGCACAAGGTCCGTTGTGGGGGCCGGGAGGGGACCGTGGCTTGTTCAAGACGACTGACGGCGGCGCGACATGGGATTCTGTTCTCTATATCAGCAAGAACACCGGCGTTACGGATATCGTCATGGATCCGCGGAACCCTGATGAGCTCGTCGTGGCGTCATATCAACGCAGACGCCATGTCTACACGTTAATTGATGGCGGACCGGAATCGGCATTGTACAAATCCCGCGACGCCGGCAAAACATGGAACAAGATCACTAACGGTTTGCCAAGCGGAGATGTCGGACGCATCGGCCTTGCGATGTCTCCGGTGAACCCCGATGTGCTGTACGCCGTTATCGAACTTCCCAACCGCAAAGGTGAGTTCCACCGCTCAACGAACCGTGGGGCGAGTTGGGAAAAGCGAAGTGATTACGGAAGCGCAAGCGCGCAGTATTACAGTGAGCTCGTGTGCGATCCGCTGGATGTGGACCGGGTGTATTCAATGGACACGTTTCTCAAAGTGACAAACAACGGCGGAAAAACATTTGAGAACCTTGGCGAGAAGAACAAGCATGTCGATAACCACGCCATGTGGATCGATCCGGACAACACGAACCACTATCTCGTAGGCTGCGACGGCGGTTTATATGAAAGCTTCGACCGGGCGGCGACGTGGAATTACAAACCGAATTTATCGGTCACGCAGTTTTATCGCGTGGCTGTCGATAACTCGCTTCCGTTTTACTATATCTATGGAGGAACGCAGGATAATTTTACGCTCGGCGGACCGTCCCGCACTATAAGCGCCTCAGGCATTACGAATGCCGATTGGTTTGTAACCACTGGCGGCGATGGATTCTTTTCCCGCGTAGATCCGGAGAATCCGAACATCGTATATTCGGAATCACAGTACGGCGTACTTGTTCGTTACGACCGGAAGACCGGAGAACAGATTGGCATCCAACCAAAGGAAGGAAAAGGAGAACCCGCATTGCGCTGGAATTGGGACTCGCCGCTCATTATCAGTCCCCATGCAAGCTCGCGTTTGTACTTCGCAGCGCAGAAAGTTTTTCGCAGCGATGACAGAGGAAATACGTGGAAAGCAATTAGCGGAGACCTGACCCGGCAACTCGATCGCAACAAACTTCCCGTCATGGATAAAATTTGGAGCGTTGATGCGGTGGCGAGGCATGCATCAACTTCTCAATTTGGCAATATCGTCGCACTCTCAGAATCCCCCAAACAAGACGGGCTGCTGTATGTGGGAACTGACGACGGATTAGTTCAGATAACCGAAAACGGCGGGGCAGCGTGGAGAAAGATTGAAAAGTTTCCTGATGTTCCCGAGATGGCGTATGTCAGTCGCATCGAAGCATCGCAGCACGATCTGAAAACTGTCTACGTTGCATTCGACAATCATAAGAATTCGGATTTCATGCCGTACATTCTGAAAAGCATGGACGGTGGACGATCATGGACATCGATAAAAAATAATCTCCCCGACAATGGAGTTGTGTACTCCATCGCCGAAGATCATGTGAATCCAAAACTCCTGTTCGTCGGTACGGAGTATGGTGTGTACTTTACGATTGACGGTGGCAGCAAATGGATTCAACTCAAAGGCGGCATGCCCACTATTGCAGTGAAGGACATCGCAATTCAAACACGGGAGAACGACCTGGTGCTCGCAACGTTCGGCCGCGGATTTTATATTCTCGATGATTACACTCCCTTACGAACTCTCACTGCGCAGGCGCTTGAAAAGGAAACGGAACTTTTTCCTGTGAAGCAGACGCCGATGTATGTGCAGTCACGGCCGTTTGGATTGAAAGGAAAGTCGTTTCAGGGCGAGTCATTCTTCACAGCCGATAATCCATCTTTCGGTGCGACCTTCACGTACTATCTGAAGGACGCGTACAAAACAAAGAAGAAGCTGCGACAGGAAGCCGAGAAGGAAGCGCTAAAGAAAAATGAAGCGCCGCGGATTCCCTCATGGGATGAATTGCGCGACGAGGATACTGAAGAAGATCCGGCAGTCGTGGCGGTCATCAGCGACGAAACGGGGAATGCGGTGCGGCGACTTCAGGGAACGAACAGCAAAGGAATAAACCGCATGAACTGGGATTTACGTTATGCTGCAACAACGCCCACCAGTCTTTCTTCATCTGATGATAATCCGTTCGATGAAGGCGAGCAAGGGCGGCTTGCATTACCGGGCAAATATACTGTCCGGTTAACCAAACGGATCAACGGAATTACATCAGACCTTGACGCGCAGGAAACATTTACTTGCACGGTGCTTGGTACTTCAAGCCTGCCTGCTGCCGATAGGAAGGGACTGCTTGAATTCCAATCCAAAGTCGGAGAACTGCAGCGGGCAGTTGCCGGCGCCGGTCGCGTTGCCAACGAATTGAAGAACAAGCTTACCCTTGTCAAGAAATCGCTGCTCGATGCCCCGAACGCGCCTGCAAAACTTCGCGACGACGTGAATGTGATCGAAGAGAAAAACCGCGACATCCTGCTCGCACTCTCCGGCGATAACACACTGCGCTCGCGCAACGAAGTTGTTCCGCCATCCATGACGGAGAGAGTCCAGGGAATTATCGACGACCAGTGGCTTTCAACCTCGGCGCCCACACAGACGCACATTGAAGGGTATGATATTGCTGCAGAAGAATTCGCGCCTGTTCTTGCGCGGCTAAAGACGCTGATGGAAGTTGACGTGAAAAATCTCGAAGCAGCGATGGAAACCGCCGGCGCGCCGTGGACGCCGGGGCGCGTGCCGGAGTGGAAGAAGAAGTAGGTAAGTCGGGGTGAACATGGTTGCTCAGTTTGCGGTCCATGTTTTCATCTTTTCATTCTGATAACGCACCCATGCTGCTATGCGTTGATATTCCTTGCTCACAATATCGGGGAAGTTGTCGGCGAGGTTCGTTGTTTCCTCCGGGTCTTTGGAGAGATCATACAACTCAAACGCATTTGTGTTGGCGTTGAAGATTAGTTTCCAGTTACCCTTCCTGGTACCGAAAAGGAAATCAGAAAAAGGGCTGAAGAAGAAAGTCTGGTCTTTGGGATCCGCATCGAACAGGCTTCTTCCCTGCCAATCCCGGGGAATGTCGCTCCCTGTTACGCTTGCGATCGTTACAGGAATATCTATCAAGCCCGCCACCCGGGAATCCCTCTCACCCTTAAACAACACAGGATTGATCAATATACAAGGAACATGAAGGTTCTCTTCATAGATATTTGAGGCGTGCGTGTATTGGTTATGCCGTCCGAACGCTTCGCCATGGTCTCCGATAACTATCACGAGTGTGGAGTTCAGCAGTTCATCCTTTGCCAGACGGTCCATCATCAATCCGAATGCCTCATCGCCATGATGTAAGGCGTTCAGGTATCTGTTCAGATCGGCATTCCCATGGACATACTCTGCTTCCTTTCCGCGAAAACTGTACGGGTGATGCGTCTGCATCGTCCAGACGATTGAAAAAGTTTTTGCGTCGCGCTTCCCTGCCAGCCAGTTTCCAAAATCAGCGGTCAGGCATTTGTCATCGATCCCGTCCTGATCAGCATAGTTAAAAACGAAGTCCTTTTCAGCGCATTCGATTGTCTTCACATCTCTCACCGTGTCGAAACCTTGCTGCCGTAAAAATTGTTCCATGTGGCTGAAGTTTAGATCGGCAGCTGAAAACGCCGAAGAGATCCAGCTTCCTTTTTTGAGAAGCGAGGCGATCGATTCCGCAGGAAAGTCAGGCCTCTCTTCAACCACTGCACGGTAGGTGATGGGCGGGTAAATACCGGATACTAAAGAGAACAATGTACTATGAGTTGAAGGTTTGTGAGCGTACATGTTCTCGAAAATCCTGCTGTGGGGCTGCCACTTCTCAATCGAAGGAGTAACACGATATTGTTTGTTATAGATCGAAATATATTCGGCGGGGGTGGATTCCAGAACGAACAGCACGATATGTTTAATACCGGGAAAAGTTACGGGCTTTCCGGCATTGGATCGGGTGTGCAGTCCGGCGATGTAGTTCTTGTCTGCTTCGGAGACGTCCATTGAGTACAATCGTGGGACTCTGTCCGCTGTAAACCATGATGAGATGAAGGACACGATTGGATTTTCCATGTTATATGGTTTCAGCCGCATGTCGCTTTTCTGGACGAAACCTACTGATGCAAAGAGGACAATGCCGGCGAGAAGCGGCCACTTCGTTTTTGTGAAGAACTTATTTGCATGCAACCCTAACGCGAATCCTGCACCCGCCGCAATAAACCCCGACAAAATGAGGGTGATATTGAGTATAATCGCGAACGTGAAGTTTTTATCAATGGTATTCTTTGCATCCGCGCTTTGAAGGAATCCTGAGTAATAGAGCCATTGGTAATTTAATGGACGACCGATTTGCTTGACGATCTCAATGTTGCAAATGGCAAATGTAGTTATGAGTAGAATGAAGAAGACCATCAACGCCGTCATTGCGTTTCTGAGTTGTCTGTTCTTGAGAAGCCAAAGAACTAGGGCGCTGGCAATCCCGAACATCGACAAAAAAATGAGATCATAAAAACTCGCCCCGAACAATAAATAAGGTTTACCGTCCAGTCGATTCATTTGAAATCTTGCGAGCACCATAACGATGAAGGAGGCAGTCAGGAATCCTGAGAGGAGAGCGAATGGAGAAACGAATTTGAGCTGGTTCCAATAAAACAGGAGAGTTATGCAAAGAATTAACACGCCTCCAATCGCAATTGCCCAAGCGGCGTTGAAGAAACTGAACGACCGAATGTAGGGAGCGTCATAGATACTCGTAACCATTCTTGGAGCGTTGCCTCTCTTTGCGACCAGAGAATAATTTGCACCATAGAAAGTATCCCAGTTAACAGACGGGTCTCCTTGTTCATCCTTGGCCAACCAGAACATGTAGTGCAAAAGTGTTCCTATTTTCAACGGAATCGTCACGGTGAAAGAGTCCCCGCTCGCCTTCATCGGAGTGTACACCATATCTCCCTTCAGATACGAGCCCGAAGGTATATCCTTGCTGGCAGGAACTTCCCAGTTACCAACAGCCCAGACAAGGATTACTTCTTTTGCCTTGGTTGTGTGATAGACGATTTCCTGCTGGATAGTCCCGGACTGCGGAGGATTCGCAAGGAGGTTCAGTGAGAGGAAGAGAGCAGCAAGCAACAGCAAACCGTTGAAGGCGACGCGACGTATCATTCTATTTCAGTATGGGGAATGACGCGGTATTGACGGTCTTTCCATCCTTGTCTGTGACATACAAGTACAATCGTAATCCGGTAAGGTTAGGAGGGATGGTGAAGGTCATCCGTTTGCCGCCATCCTCCGTATCCATCGAAATTTTATGTTCGAGGATATCCTCACCGCTGAGAGACCATTCATACTTTAACTCATCAGCATTCAGATTTTCAGTGATGGCGTAGAACGTTGCCTTTTGCCCAGGCTTGATTTTTTCAGTCGGTGCGTAGATGTATACATTCTTGATCGGGAAATTTTCCGATTGTCCGGTCCATTTTTCTTTTAATGCATAGTAAGCCGGTTTTAGTCGTCCCTTGTAATCTGTCAAGCCAAACCACGTGGCTGTACCTTCTCTCCGGTCCTGCCAGGTGTAAGCAATGCCGCCGATGTTCATGCCTTTTTTCCCTTTGATGTAATCATCCCATCGCCGGGAATAAAGAGCAGCTTTTTCCGTTCCGGAATTTTCAACGATGCGCCCGTCCGCATCATATTTGGAAAAGAAGCCGTCCCAGTAGCCATGAGGTCCGTACTCAGAAACAAGATATGGCCGTGTGGTATCGAACATAAACTGGATATTTGGCAAAATGCGGATCTGTTCTTCGTAATACGAATTGACACCCACGACGTCGACAGAGGGTGTAAGATCGAAATATGAATTGATTTCGCCGGGAAGGTGTTTGGAATTTTCAGCAACAGTAAACACCGGATGTGAGGGATCCAGCTTGTGGATTTTTTGTGCAAGTTGTTCAATGAACAAAGCATATTCCTTGCGCACCAGGGTGAGATATGGTTCGCCAAAATGATGCTTCAGTAATCCCCATGTTTCATTTCCCAATGCCCATCCCAGAACTGCAGGATGACCTTTGTATTTTGTTACCGAGGACAGCACTTCTTCTTCGTAACTGTTTCGTTTTTTGATGTCGGTGAGATAGTCCTTATCGCTCTCAAACCAAAAACCAAACAGGACCTTCAGCTTTTGTTCATCGGCGATGTTCAACACATTGTCGTCGTAGATATTCGTTGAATACCGGCGGATTACATTCGCTCCCATTTGTTTTATCAGCGCAAAATCTTTTTCGAGCCGTTTCCTTGTCAACGGATCATTTCCATCACGCCAATCCTGGTTGACGTTATAAGCAACGCCTTGAATATACGTCGGCGTACCGTTTATCATAAGCTGGAAGTCGGGATATCTGCCCTTGATAAACGGAGAAGTGTAGGATGCTTTTTTTATATCCGCCCACAACGTTCCGGATGATAAAGGAGGGCGCGTGTTGAATGGCTCCGACCTCAATGCGTCCTTAATTACCTGGATGGTCCGTGCATCGTGGTGGAAGGTCCAATCGATTGTATTGGATCCGTCTGCAGGTCTCCATTTTGTAACCCCCCAGCTTTTGTCCTCGTTGCTGTAGAAAAAAACAATGGATCGTATTTCTTTATAATCTTTTCTGATTTTGTACAACGCATCCTTAATCCATGAACTTCGGTCTCCACCAAACGTCGTGCTTCCAAATTCAGAAAGCATAACTGGTTTTCTATATTTCACCAATTTATCATGGAAAGGTTTGTACAGATCTTCGAAGCCAACCCATTTTCCGTTGGAATTGGCCAGACCGTAATTGAGATTCGTAACTCCGATCCAGTCTACAAAATCGTCGCCCGGATAATATTTTTCAAGCTGATCTTCTTCCCACGGATTCCAGACCCACGTAACGTTGGTAGCACCCATCTTGTTGAAAAACTTCACTATGTATTGATGCGCCAAAACAAATTCCTCGGGTGTATTGCCTCCGCCATAAAATGACCAGGGATAATTTGGATTGTCCATCTCATGCGCGAAACGAATCATCACGGGTTCACCAAACCCGCGGATTTTATTGGCGTACGCCATGATGTAGGAATCAAATCTTCCCTTAAGAATTGCGTTGAACACTTTCCAGTCCGCAGAAAGTCCTTTATCGTTTTTGAACTCCGGGAAATTATGCGAGTACGGTTCCCACGTGATCATGGGAATGGAACCGGCCTTCCTGATTTTGGAGAGCAGTTCCATTGGAAATTTGTTGATGCTTTCCGGTCCCCATGATTGGTAAATGGAAACTATATCGAATCGCGTTTTTAATTTGTTGCTGACGGCAGAGACTGCATCAACAGAATTCTGCCGGTCAATAGCCGGCATGTAAATCCCGGTATAAAAGCCTCCGTATTCTTTATCAAGGGACGAGAGTGGTGTTTCCACGTTACTGTTTTCCATGGGGGGTAGGACGGCGTACACAAGAGTTATTACCAACAAAAAAATCCCGGCAGTAAAAGCTCCCTTGCGAAGAGTACGCATGAATCCGTAGTAAAAGCTGTTCAGTCCGCGGAAAAATCTTCTTGATCGCTGCTTGACAAAATTCATGGAGAAAATACGGTTGATCATTTTCTGCTGTGCGAGGATGATCAAACTGAATAAGAGAAGACATATGAATCCTGCAAATGCAGCCATGATGATACTGTACGGAGTCCAGTCAATTGTTAAGCCATACCAGATAGCCGATACGCCTGCCAGCGCGAGTAACAGGTTTGGAACCGCGAGCCTCCATTCGTTTTCAGGCGTATGCTCTTTTGGAGTTGGGATGTAGGGGATGTTCACGCGGAATACAGTACAGAAAAACCCCGTAATAAAAATCCACCACGTTCCCAACCGCAGCAAACCTCCCAGCACATGAAATCCTCTCTCCTTTTTTTCCACAAGCCACCGCTGCGCGTACATTCTGATGAAGAACGCCACACAAAACAATGGCAGAAACATTACTGCAAATTCTTTCATATCAACTTTCCACGCAACGTCAGCCAGTATGAGTGAAAGCGATGGAACGATGATGTCGATGAGAGTTATGAAGCCGTACATATAGTACAGCGGAAGTAGGAAGTAATGGAGCTTCTGAGTGAAAGAAAATTTTCTGAACAACGCGGGATATGTAACGAAGAGTAATTCGAACGTGCCTCTCGACCATTTTAACTGCTGCTTGTAATACGCAGAGAGAGTCGATGGCACCAATCCTTTCGTGAGCAGTTCGGGAACATACACGGATTTCCATCCTTTGGCGTGCATCTGCATTGCCGTGTGCATGTCTTCCGATAAACCTGCTGCGTGCCCGCCGATGGATTCCAGCGCCTTCCTCCGGAACGTACAGTTTGCCCCTATTGCCTGCACAGTTCCGAGGCCATTCATCCCCATCATCAAAGGTCCATAAAAGTGGTAGGTCTGTTCTGCGGCAGCTCGTGCTACCAGACTTTCAGCCTGGTTTCTGTAGCCCTGCACGCACTGAACAAAGCCAATCTGCTCGTCCTCAAAATAGGGAAGAGTCCGGTCTAGAAATTCCGGAACAGGAATATGGTCAGGGTCAAGTACAACGCAGATTTCGCCATCGGATTGTCTCAACGCATTGTTGATGTTCCCCGCTTTGGCGTCGGTTTTTATTTTGCGGGTTATATGCCGAATACCATGCTCTGCACAAAAGAGTTTCAGTTCATCGTCGTCAGCTTCGTCGCAAAGGTACGTCGTGTGAGGATAGCTGACATCGAGCATGGCCCGTAATGTCCGCTTCACCATTGCCCTCGGTTCTCCCGGACAATATGTAGTGAACAAGTCAACCGTCCATTGTCTCTTAAGGGCAGGCCTCTCCGGAATACTTATGTTAAAGTAATGATACCATTCGTGCAGCCAGCGGAGAATTTTGAAAACAAGCGCTGCCGTAAGTATCCAATACAGGACCGGGTATCCTTGATGATCGCTGTTATTAAAAAACCACCAGAAGAATTGTCCCATGAAAAGGAGTCCAAAGACAATAAGGACTCGCATTTTCCATTTTTCGCTCGGCGTAGGTTCAATAGCCCGGATTATCGGTTTTGCTTCGGCCTGGATTGGTTCAAGCTCGGTGTATGTTTCATGGATGATCATTTGCTCACATACATAAATGGAATTACGCTCCGGGTGCTATCGATATGATAAAGAACAGATTTCAGAGGCTCTGACGCCTGGATTCGAATCAGCCGCTGGTTTGTGCCAGGCCGAAATACACTCGCCTTGACTACGTTTCGCCACCCCTGATCTTCGGACAAAATAGAAAAGAGTCGTGGAAAATCAATAATCTTTTTGAAAAAATCCGACGAATAGATGCGAACTTGTGACCTCTTGCAACCCGAACAATACTAATATGTGTTTCAAGTCCGAAGGCGTGCCAAAAAATCGCCAGGGACCGAATAGCGGTAGCAGAAAAGAACCGGATAATTTCAGGAATATTGATTGGTGAAGATTTTGTCGATTCGGAAGTTTTGTTCCTGCCGAAAGAAGGTGCCTGGCCTCTTCAACCGTGTATGTGCTACATGTCGTAAGGGAATTTGCATCGACCCATCTTCACTCATCCGCTTCGATCAACATCACTTCTCCGTCCACGTTTGAGACAACGACGCGGCGACCGTCAATTGGTGCGACAGTGTTAAGAAGAGCGACGCCGGTTTTGTACTGCCATTTCACGTTGCCGTCCCGCGCACTGAGCGCAATAAGCAGACCGCTTCGCGTGCCGTAGAAGAGCGTTCCATCTTTCTCAACAAGAGCGGCATAGCTGTGGTCGTAGCCGAAGCCGACGTTGGTTGCCCAACGAATGTCTAGTCCGTCGGTGTACGATGAAATCGCTATGATGGAATCACGCAACGTCCGTGTATAGAACTTGTATTCTTGCGTTGATTCTGTTTTTCCGAGTGACTCCCGGACTTGATACTTACCTGTTCTCCAAGCGACTTCTCCAGTATTTGCATCAAGCGCGGTGAGCATTCGGTCGGGTGCCGCAATGAAAATTCTTCCTTTTGCTCCAACGGGCACACACGCCGCGGGCGAATACAAGACACCTTCCTTTTCACCTTTCCACTTCCACGCAAGCGTTCCGTCCTTTTCATTCAATGCGTAGAGATAGCCATCCCATGCGCCGAAGAAAAGTTTGTTCTCATAGAGAAGCGGCTTCGTCTCCACAAAGCCGGACATGTCTTTGAATTTCCAGACTTCTTTTCCCGTTGTAATTTCAACAGCCCGAAATGTCCGGTCGCTTCCGCCGAAGTAGATTTTGGAAGATTGTTTCGGATTAGAAAATTTGTTGATTGATTTCAATCGTCCCCACACAACGGAGGCCGGAACAGAAGGGCTCGAAACGATGGCCGCGTTGGTTTTCACTCGCCAGAACTCTCTTCCCGTCGATACGCTGAGACAATACAGATTGCTGTCAGACGATCCAAAGATAACGCGTCCCTGTGTTACACCCGCTGATGAATGAATCGGGCCTCCTGTCCGAAAAAGCCATAGCGGGCGACCATTGTAAAGACTGATGCAACGAAAAGTTCCTGACGCGTCCCCGAAGAGAACCGAATCGCCGTTGATTGCCGGTGTTGATGTTATAGTGTACCCTGCATTGAATCTCCACACAATTTTAACATTGTCATATTTTTTATTGATGGAAAAATCCGGGCGCGGATAACGTGTTGTATCCGCGGCATAATTCTTTTTGCCGAGCAGAAGGTAATGCCACGGCTTGCCTGTGCGTATTCCGGGCGTTCGTTCGGAAACAAACAGCGTGTCGTTGCGGATCTCTCCAATAGAGTAGCCTCCAATCGAGTCACGAGCGCGGAGGTTGGAGCGGCTCATTATTCCGGCAACACCTTCAAAGTCGAACACGCCGTTTCGATGTCCGTGACCGTGAAGGATTGCTTGCGTGTTATAGCGCTTCACTTTGTCGAGCATGACGTACCAGTTGGAGATGCTTGAGTCAACCGGATAATGCGTAACGAAGAAAAGGGGCTGCTGTTTGTCGGGGATTGCGGCAAGCACGGAATCGAGCCAGCGCATATCTTCGGGCGCCCAGTGGCCGTCACCCATTCTCATGCGCGGCCCCTGGTGCAGGCCGATAAAGCGAAATTTACCAAACTCGAACACGAACTTGTCGCTGCCGAAGAGTTTGGGAAATGTCGTGCAGCCGCTCTCCGACCATTTTGTATCGTGGTTGCCGGGACAAATGTAATGCGGCTTGTTCAGGCTGTCGAGCAACCGGTGCGCAATGTTAAGTTGTGCGTCGCTTCCGAATTCGGTAACGTCGCCGGAGTGAATGACGAACGCGATATCGTTCATTGCGTTGATGTCTGCAACCGACCGGCGCAAATCCTCTTCGCCGGTTTCGCTGCCGACGTGCGTATCAGAGAGCCAGGCGAATTTGAAATGTGTCTGGGCGAACGCCTGAGTTGAGAGAATGAGTACGACGGCGATTGTTTTAAAACGCGTCATGAATGGAGTATTGGAATGTTGATGAGAATTCACCGATAAGATACTTCCGGAGGAATCGTGAATCAATCTTCAATGTCGTTGCGGGAGAATTTATTTCAGTACGTTTAGATGTCGGGCAAATGAGGGCGAACGCCTGCACCCAATTGAATCTCTCTCTCAAAACTCCTATGTTAAACCCACAAATCTGTTCTATCCTCTTGAATAACCATCCTTTTGCTGATTCCCATGGAGGTAATATGTTACGAGTTGTGTGTTTTTCAATGCTGTTCCTTATTTGTTCGTTGATGTCTCAGGCTCAAGACACGGCAACGCTCGAGAATGAGCTGGTTGGAAAATACGGTGAAGGCGTCCGCTCTCGTCTAAACCGTGGGATACAACAAGCCTCCAGTCTCTGGCGCAAAGGGGACGGCGATGCGAAGGCGTTCGAGGCGTTTGTCCGGTCGAATTTTGCAGGTACGCAGTCCGCCCTTGACACCATGTTCACGCGGTTTGAATACTTGATGGAGCAAATGGACGGCCACTTCCTTGAGATTATCCGCGAACTCCGACAGCAATCCGATCTGGCTTTGGGTCCTATTCAACCGTACGACGAAATCTTTGCGGGATATGACCCGAGTGCTCACATGACAGACGATTTATTTCAGAACAAGATTGCGTTTTCCGTCCTGTTGAATTTTCCGTTGACGACTCTCAAGCAGCGATTGGAAGAAGGAGAACAGTGGAGTCGCCGCCAATGGGCTGAAGCACGATTGGCGCAGCGGTTTTCGAAGAGAATTCCCGCCGAGGTCAACCAGTCCATTGCAGAAGCCGCCGCCGTGGCCGACCAGTACATTGCCGAGTACAACATCTACATGCATCATCTCGTGAATGAGAAAGGCGAGCGTCTGTTTCCGGCGAAGCTGCGGCTGCTTTCGCATTGGAACTTGCGCGACGAGATCAAAGCGAACTACAGCGAGACGAAAAGCGGTCTTGCTAAACAGCGCATGATACAACAGGTAATGGAGCGGATCGTTCTGCAAACAATTCCTGCCGTCGCGGTAAACAACCCGCATGTGGATTGGAATCCTGTGACAAATGAAGTGAAGCCTGCAGGTGTGAAAGACGTCGACACTCCCGTTCCGGCGGGTATGAAAGTGACAAATGCGTCCGAGCCTGACCGCCGCTACGAAGTATTGCTGAATACATTTCTTGCAGCAAAAAAAGCCGACCCGTATTCGCCGACCGCTCCGACACACATTGCGCGTAAATTCGACGAGCAGCGCGAGATACCCGAAGAGAGGGTGAAACAAATGTTGGAGGATATTCTCTCCTCGCCCTACGTTAAGGACGTAGCGAAGATTATCGGGAAGCGTCTCGGGCGTCCGCTTGAACCGTTTGATATCTGGTATAACGGATTCCGGGAGCGAGGGAAGTATACCGAGGCGGAACTCGATAAAATCGTTGCGAAAAAATATCCAACTGCTGCGGCGTACAAGAAAGACATTCCCAATTTGCTGGTGAAGCTTGGCTTCTCGAAAGAACGCGCAAAGATGCTGGCGGCAAATATCGTTGTCGATCCGGCACGCGGCTCAGGCCATGCGTGGGGAGCGCAGATGCGCTCGGCTCCTGCGCATCTGCGAACTCGTGTCGACAAAGGTGGAATGAATTACAAAGGCTTCAACATTGCAGTGCACGAAATGGGGCACAACGTTGAGCAGACGTTTTCATTGAACATGGTCGATCACTGGCTGCTCAATGGCGTTCCGAATACTGCGTTTACCGAAGCCTTGGCGTTCGTTTTCCAGGCGAAGGATCTTGAGCTTCTCGGCCTTTCCAAGGCGGACGCAAAAAGCGAAGCGCTGAAAAACCTGAACGACTTCTGGGCAACGTTCGAGATTGCCGGTGTCGGGCTGGTGGATATGGAAGTGTGGCATTGGATGTACGAACACCCGTCGGCATCGCCCGCGCAATTGAAGGAGGCGACCGTTCGTATCGCAAAAGAAATCTGGAACAAATATTACGCGCCTGTCTTTAACACGAAGGACGTTGTCCTGCTCGGCATTTACTCGCACATGATTCATTCGTTTCTCTACCTGCCCGACTATCCGCTCGGACATTTGATCGCGCATCAGATTGAAGAGCAGGTGAAGAAGAAAGGCGATCTCGGCAAAGAGTTCGAGCGCATGGCGACCTACGGCCGTGTCGCGCCTGATTTGTGGATGAAGCACGCGACAGGCAAGCCGGTGGGAGCCGAGGCGATGCTTGAGGCGACGAAAAGGGCGCTGGAGGTTTTGAAGTAGTACCGTCACCCTGAGCGAGCCTGCCTGACGGTAGGCAGGCGTTTTTCAGCGAGTCGAAGGGTGAGCGAGCGTTTTTCAGCGAGTCGAAGGGTTAGAATGTTGGAGTAATGGAGTGCTGGATCATTGGATTGATTTGATTAGACTGTGTTGCAACTGGTTCTTGCAGTGACTAACTTTGTTGCAAGAAATTGTTTCTTTATTGGGAGAGATCGATGAACTGGAAAGATCGTATATCTGTGGATTCAGAAATTTGTCATGGAAAGGCTTGCATCAAAGGGACTCGGATCATGGTTTCTGTTGTTCTTGATAATCTCGCAGCTGGTCTGACGTATGATGAAATCCTCAAAAGTTATCCGACACTTCACCTTGAAGATATTCAAGCCTCTGTTGCGTACGGAGCTGAGCTTGCCCGCGAAAGTGTTATTACTGTTGCAGCCTGAACTCATTCATGAAATTCAAGATTGATGAGAATCTTCCGGTTGAAGTCGCGGAATTGTTACGACAACACGACCATGATGCGATTACAGTTCAGGAAGAAGACCTCTCCGGCGAACCTGATGAGGTGATTGCATCGGTTTGCAAACAGGAAGGTCGCATCCTGATAACACTCGATAACGGCTTTGGAGATATTCGAACATTCCCTCCTTCGGAGTACTTCGGCATTATCATTCTCCGTGTGATACATCAAGACAAGCCGCACATCCTCACACGTTGTAAAGCCATTCTCCCTTTATTTACGACACAACAAATTCAACAGCGGCTTTGGATTGTGGAAGATGTCAAAGTCAGAATCAGAGAATAACTTCATGAACACCCTCCACCTTGGCGATTGCCTGTACGTTCTGCGTGAGAATATTCCGGACGAGAGCGTTGACTTGATTTACATCGACCCGCCGTTCAACAGCAAGCGGGACTACAACATTTTCTTCGATGACAAGAAGAGTTGGATATGAAAACCTCACACAGAATCATCTTTGGCGATTCAAGAAAGATGAATGAAATTAAGGATGAGACTGTTCATCTTGTTGTTACATCACCTCCGTATTGGCAATTGAAAGACTATGGTCATGAGAATCAGATTGGTTTCAATGATTCTTACGAAGAGTACATCAATAACTTGAATCTTGTGTGGAACGAGAGTTATCGAGTTCTCCATCCGGGCTGCCGGCTCTGTGTGAATATTGGCGACCAATTTGCGCGGTCGGTCTACTATGGCCGCTACAAAGTAATTCCGATTCGTACGGAAGTTATTAAGTTCTGTGAGACGATCGGATTCGATTACATGGGCGCAGTTATTTGGCAAAAAGTAACAACGACAAACACAACGGGTGGCGCGACGATTATGGGATCGTTTCCCTATCCCCGCAACGGCATTTTGAAAATCGATTATGAATTTATTCTGATCTTCAAAAAACTAGGTGACCCCCCAAAACCAACACGAGAAGCAAAACAACTCTCGAAACTCACAACGAC
>JBBRUI010000049.1:0-19131 GCA_038247945.1 Bacteroidota bacterium
CTCTTCCTTCATTGCCCTGACCTTCTTAGTTCGCGCCTGTACGCGGGAGAGTTCTTGAGAAAAAGGAAAGTCTGAGAAACTGAAGTCGTTGTCGATGGAGTTGTATGTTGTTCTCTCCACCGTATTATCTTCGAGGATCTGCTTGTACTCGGCATATTTGTTTTCAAATGTAAATCTCCACTGCGGCATGTACCGGTACGTCATCGCAAGATTAACATCGCTGATCACGCTGTCAATCACCCAGAAATATTCCGGCACGGAGGTACTCACGAAGTACGCGCTTATGGTGTCCTGTCCGGAAGCTTCGTCTTTCATTCTGTTGATATCGCCCTTCCCGTCGTCAAATTTATCGGTCAGGTAATACCGGAGGGCGGACTTTGAATTGAGCCTGAGGACAATGGTAAATTGATCTCGTTCAGGCTTGGGGAAGCGAATGAAGTATTTGCCATCCTTGTCGAGTTTGAAGTTCTCGTCATTGTCTTTGAGTTCAATGTAGCCGCGTTCCGCGGGAGATAGCTCGGGTTTCGGAGAAAGTTCTTTATAAGCAGCGCATCCGCCAAGAAAGATGGAGAATAAGATCAGGGGAAGTATTCGTCTCATAGCCGGGGCTCCGTCGTCAGTAAGAATTGATTGGATTAAATATGTAGAACTTACCCCGCTGGTTCAAGTCTTTCCTCTAAATTTCTTGGTTACAACGTTTTAATTTCCACATTCATGGTGCAGGTCTGATTGTTCTTCTTCTCTCTTTTGCCGATATTTCTCCATGCAAAAACTCGCCAACGTTGCTCTTCCCGTTGCAGTCGATTCAACCTTCACGTACATCGTTCCACCGGAACTCGTAGACTCGACAGTCGTGGGCGTGCGCGTAGTTGTTCCATTCGGACGGAAGTACGCAACCGGAGTAGTCATCGACCTTCCCGAATCCACGACGCTTACCTCCCTCAAGCCGATCAAAGATGTTCTCGATGCCCTGCCTGTCGTGTCGGACGAACTTCTCCAGTTAAGCAAATGGATTGGCCAATACTACTTCACGCCGCTCGGCGAAGTGTTGAAGGCAGCTATACCGCATGGGTTCACCTCATCCAGCAAACGGATTGTGAGAATCGCGCGTACTGCCGATCCTATCTCTATAGAGGAGGCAACAAAATCCTCCAGGCAACGCGCAAAGCTCTTCGAGGTTTTGAGAGAAGAGGGAGAGATGACTTCATTTTCGTTGGGAAAGAAAATCGGCATAAAAAATATCAACACGATGCTGAACGAATTGGCGGCAAAGGGCTTGATCGAACTGGAGGAAGTTCTCCCTCCCTCAAAAACCAAACTCCCGACAAAAGATGTTGTGCTGATCGAACGCGTGGACTCTGAACTCCTCCAATCAACACTCCAACAATTATCTCCCCGAAAAAAGAAAGCCCGCCAACTTCTGGAAGCAATCGCCTGGCTGCAATCGCAGCAGGTGCAGGAAGTGTTTCTCACAGACTTGCTCAAGAAGTCCGGAACAACAACTGCCGCTGTGAAGGAATTCAAATCATCCGGATTAATTTCGATTGAGAAGCGGGAAATCAAAACTCAACAGGAGTTTGGAACGGAAGAGCAGACGCTTTCCATCTCCCTCAATGAAACACAACGAGCTGTTCTTCAGACAGTAAGCAACGCTCTGGATGAACGACAGAACAAAACTTTCCTGTTGCACGGCGTAACAGGAAGCGGCAAAACTCAAGTGTACATCGAGGCAATCCGCCACACGCTCAGCGCGGGACGAACAGCGATTGTGCTTGTGCCGGAGATTTCTTTGACGCCGCAGATTGTGCGGCGTTTCAAAAGTCATTTCGGAGAGTCGGTTGCAGTCGTACACAGCCGGATGTCCGCAAACGAACGGCACGAGGTATGGCAGCGCGCTCGCCGCGGCGATTACAAAGTCGTCATCGGTCCGCGCTCAGCGGTGTTTGCTCCTCTTGTCAATCTCGGTTTGATTGTGGTGGATGAAGAACATGAGCCGTCGTACAAGCAGTTCGATGCGACGCCGCGTTACAATGCGCGGGATGTTGCGATCATGCGCGGAAAATTCAACAATGCGATTGTGCTTCTCGGTTCTGCAACGCCCTCGGCGGAATCGTATTTCAACGCGGCCAACGGAAAATATGAATTGCTCGAGATGCCAACGCGTGTTGAAGCAGTGACCATGCCCGTAATTACCATCGTTGACATGATCGAGGAACGCAAGCGTGAGTACTTTGATAAAAAAGCGAATGTTGCTGACGGGGCACGGGAACAACTGCGGGAGTTTCAGCAATCTTCCTTCTCACCGTTGCTGCGTGAAAAGATTCAAGATCGGTTATCAAAGAAAGAAGGAATCATCCTGCTGCAGAACCGGCGGGGATTTGCGCCGTTCATTGAATGCGCGGATTGCGGCAACACATTGATGTGTCCGAATTGCAACGTGACGCTTACATTCCATCTCGCCCGAAAACATTTGCGCTGTCACTACTGCGGCATCACGATGAAACCGCCGGCGGAATGTCCGCACTGCAAGAGCATGCACTTGCAGCAACGCGGCGCGGGAACGCAGCGGGTGGAACAAGAGCTTGCCACATTATTCCCGAACGCCAAAGTGCTGCGGATGGATATGGATACAACGACCCGCAAGGGATCGCATCAGCGGTTGCTGCAAAAATTCGGCGATGGTGACGCGGATATTCTTCTCGGAACGCAAATGGTCGCAAAGGGTTTGGACTTTGCCCGCGTCTCCTTGGTGGGTGTTATTTCCGCGGATACACAAATGCTGTTGCCGGATTTTAGAGCATCGGAGCGGACATTTCAATTGCTGACGCAGGTGGCGGGCAGAGCGGGACGAAGCACACTTAAAGGCGAGGTCGTTATTCAAACGCATCAGTCCGGCCATTACACGCTGCAGCACGTCGTCGATCATGACTTCAGGAATTTTTTTGCGACTGAATTGGAGGAACGAAGGGAATTGAATTATCCGCCGTTCTCGCGGCTCGCGCTTGTGGAGTTCAAAGGGAAGAATGAGAATGGTGTAAAGCTGGAGGCGGAACGGTTCGCAAGCGGTTTGCGCTCAATCCTTGGAACATTCACTGTGCTGGGCCCTTCACCTGCCGTCATCAGCAAAATCAATAACCGGTATCGATGGCACACAATCGTCAAGAGCTCCAAGTCCAACGACCCGGCCGGAGTGGAATTGCGCTACGCAATTCGCAAGACTCTTGCAGATCTCGGCAGAAGAAAGTCCGCTGTGAAGCTGACCGTGGATATTGATCCTGTGGGACTGATGTAGAGGTTACGCGGGTTCTTTCCGGTATCACCTGCATGATATATTTTATCGTAGAAGTCCAGACGAAGACCTATGAAAAAGAAAACCACGAAGTCGCCAAGACACCAGGAAGTTCCGGTTCTTCTCTTTTTGTAGTTTTTTTCATTCAATTTTTACTTGGTGCCTTTGTGACTTGGTGGTTAATTTTCTATCCTGGGCTTTTCAACCAGATTTCTATCGCTGTAATGGTTCAAAAGCAATCTTGTCGCAATTCGCCGACGCCCGGCCACCGTTCACCTATTTCCTCCTAACATTTCCGCGTACCCGGCGTACATTGATTCAAATCTAAAGGAGGATTTATGGAAATTGTTTCGCAACGGTACAGCAACGGAAGATGGATAGTCGGAGGCACACTCATGATCATTGGTGTTCTTCTTCTCCTGATGAACATAGGCACCATTGAGCGTTTCCACATATGGAAATTCGCGCCTCTCATTCTAGTTGTGCTGGGAATTCATAAAATGACGCAGCCTTACCATCGCGCAGAAGGATTCTGGCTCTTCAGTCTCGGCATATGGCTGGAAGTTTCAATGCTGCGGGTGTTCGGAGTCGGCTTCTACTATACATGGCCGGCAGTTTTGATTCTTTTGGGAATCTACTGGATGTGGCAATCCGTCGAGCGCGACGCCCGCCGCAGAGATGCCGAAACACAATTACATTCTATCACACTATAAACGGGGATATGTATGGAAACCAAATCAGGATTTCGAATTACACCCCAGCTCGTTCTGGGATTGATCATCATCGCAGTGGGCGTGATCTTCACGCTCGATAATCTGGATGTCCTCTATGCACGCGACTATTTACGCTATTGGCCCGTCCTCCTGATCGCATACGGTGCAGTGAAGACATTTCAGCCACATGCCGGCGGGGGAAGATTCTGGGGCGTCGTGTTGATGTTTGTCGGCGCGGGATTGCTTATCGACAGGCTGGATATTTTTTATTTTCGATTGTGGGATTTCTGGCCGTTACTTTTGGTTGCGTTGGGAGCTATGATGATACTGCGAACAGGCTATCGTCGGCGCGGCGACAATGCTGTCATCGTCGGCGCAGAGCAAGCGTCTGACAGCGGCTCGATCGTGAATGCTTCCGCGTTTCTCGGCGGCTCGCGTCGTAACGTACACACGGCGGATTTTCGCGGCGGCGAGCTTACCGCTGTCATGGGTGGATGCGATATCGACTTGCGGAACGCTACCATTGCCAACAGTCCGGCTGTACTGGATGTGTTTGCTTTCTGGGGCGGAATCGAAATCAAAGTCCCGCCAACATGGACTGTCTCGTTCGAGGGAACACCGATTCTTGGGGGCTACGACGACAAAACATTTCACCAGACTGCTGACGCGGGGCAACATCTCATCATTCGAGGCACCATTATTATGGGCGGCGTTGAAGTGAGGAATTAAGGAGATACGTGCACCCACTCTTTGCGCAACGAGAACGATTTGTATTGTACATGGCAGTCTGGGCAGTTATCGCCGGACTGCTGTGCCTTTTGTTGGTGGTGATGGGTGCAGTGACGTGGGCGGAAGCGATCGCTTTGATTGTTCCGATGTCGCTTGTGTATTCGTTCATGTGTCTGGCTTCGCTCTATCTTTGTCGTTCGTTTCCGCTGCAGGAAACTCCGTTTCTAAAACTCATCGCAGTCGTTACGGCATCGTCATTCCTCTCCGCTGCGTTGTGGCTGGCACTCGGCAAGGGCATTGCGCTTGTTCTTGCCCGCATCGATGCGTTTCCTGAACTCAACTCGAAGTACGACGCCAATATTCCTTTGCTTCTCGGCATCGGCGTGTTGCTGTTTGTTCTTGGGATTGTCATCCACTACCTGCTTCTTGCGTTTGATACTGCGCGGGGTGCCGAACGGCGGGCGCTTGAATTGCAGGTGCTTGCACGCGAAGCGGAGTTGAAGGCGCTTCGCTCGCAAATTCAGCCTCACTTTCTTTTCAACAGTCTTAACTCGATTAGCGCTCTCACGGCAAGCGACGCGCAGGCAGCGAGAGCAATGTCGCTGCGTCTGGCGGATTTTTTTCGCAAGACTCTCAAGCTTGGCCAGCAGCAGTTCATTCCGCTCGCGGAGGAATTCGAACTTGCGGAGAATTTTCTTTCGATTGAACAAATCCGTTTCGGGCCACGGCTTCATTTTGAAAAGAATATTGAGGAGGGCTGCGAACTGATTCTTGTGCCCTCCCTCATCCTTCAGCCGATCATGGAAAATGCAGTCGCTCACGGCGTGGCACATCTTATTGAAGGAGGCACGATTTCATTTTCCGCCAAGAAGAAGGGCTCACACCTTCTGCTCTCCGTCTCGAATCCGTGCGACCGGGACAAGCCGCGGAGTAAAGGCAATGGCGTTGGACTCTCGAACATCAGGCGAAGGCTGGACGCGTTGTACGGGACCGAAGTGAGTGTGGTGATCGAGCAGAGTGTTCATTTCTATCGTGTGGATTTGGTGTTCCCTGTTTCTCCTCCATCTTCACAATAAAGCAATGGCAAACGTCGATCGAAAATACAACGCCGTGATCGTTGATGACGAACCGCTCGCCCGCCAAATTGTACGTGAATATCTTTCCGGTCATTCTGATATTTACATCGTTGCAGAATGTGCAAACGGATTTGAGACGGTGAAAGCCGTGACGGAATCAATGCCCGACATTCTGTTCCTCGATATTCAAATGCCGAAGCTGAACGGCTTTGAGGTGCTTGAGCTGATCGAGCATAACCTGGCAGTTGTCTTCACCACCGCGTATGATGAATTTGCCGTCCGGGCGTTTGAAGTCCACGCGGCCGACTATTTGTTGAAGCCATTTAGCAAGCAACGCTTTGATGAAGCGCTTCAACAGGCGAAGAACAAATTGGGAACGACGGCGGAAAAAACGTTCGATGCGATTGTCGAAGACTCACGCTCCCTGCACAAACCTCTCGAACGCATTCTAATACGAGACGGAACAAAAGTCCATATCATTCCGGCAGAACAGATCGACTACATCGAGGCGCAGGATGATTATGTCGCAGTCAGGTCTGCGGGCAAATCCCACCTCAAACAAACGACGCTTTCCAAATTGGGGAACGAGCTTGCAGGTGAAAAGTTCATTCGCATCCATCGTTCATATATTTTGAACATCGAGCGCCTGGCCAAAATAGAACTTTATGCAAAGGACAGCCGCGTTGCGATACTTACGGACGGCACGCGCCTGCAAGTAAGCAGAACGGGCTACGCGAAGCTGAAACAGTTTTTGTAAACTTCGGCGCACTCGGGTGTTTGGTAGTGTCCCAATTGAAATATACGTGTGTCACCCTGAGCGCTAGTCTCGCTGTTTCTCAAGCGAGACGAAGTCGAAGGGTGTCATGCGATGAACATGCTTCGACTACATTCCGCCCAAACAGCGAGCGGAACTGCGCTCAGCATGACGATGAGATTACGGACACTACCGGTTTGTTTGGATGAATGGAATTGGTTACACTCAATCCCCAAATGAAAGACAAGTTTTATGAATCTGTACGTGGGAACCAGCGGCTATAGCTTCAAGGAATGGAAAGGGAATTTCTATCCCGAAGATATTTCTGCTAAGGATATGCTGAAGTTCTACGGCAGCAAATTGAACGCGGTAGAAATCAACAATACCTTTTATCGTCTGCCGAATGAAAGCGTGGTGAAATCCTGGGGGGAGCAAGTGCCGCCGGGGTTTTGTTTCTCGATAAAAGCTTCACAGAAAATTACACATTTCAAACGGCTGAAGGACGTTGGCGACGAAACAGAATACCTCATCCGCGCAGCCCGTACGCTGGGCGAAAAGCTTGGCGTTATTCTCTTTCAACTTCCTCCCAACATGAAAAAAGATCTGCCGCGATTAAAGGTCTTCTTTGCCACACTCTCCGGCGACGTGCGCGTGGCGTTTGAATTCCGCCATGCTTCCTGGTTTGATGATGAAGTGTTCGGCCTGCTGCGCGAAAACAACTGCTCATCGTGTATCGCAGACACCGACGATGAGCTGGAGGTGCCGTTCGTCCGGACAGCGGATTGGGGCTACCTTCGGTTGCGGCGTGAAGGATACTCGCCTGCCGCACTCAAAAAATGGATGAAACGTATCGACGACCCGCAATGGAGGACGGCATTCGTTTTCTTCAAACACGAAGACGAAGGAATCGGTCCGAAGTTGGCAACACAGTTTTTGAAATTGCATGGAGCGCCAATCGACCAAGCCGACAAAAAGATGTCGCCGAAAAGAAAATCCTCCTGAGTATGTATCCGCCGCTTCCATATTTTTGTAATCCATGACTTCCCCTCTCACCGAAAAGAAAACCGTCGCGCTTACATCCGTTGCTGCTGCGTTCTTCCTCACGGGCATAAAGCTTGTCGTCGGACTTCAAACGAACAGTCTTGGAGTACTTTCGGAGGCCGCACATTCCGCTCTCGATCTCGTTGCAGCGCTCATGACTGTCGCCGCAGTGATGGTCGCCGACAAACCGCCGGATAAGGAACATCCGTACGGTCATGGCAAAGTTGAAAACGTTTCAGCGTTTGGCCAAACCATTCTGCTTGTGCTGACGTGTGCATGGATTATCTTTGAAGCGGTGAACCGATTGCTGGTTCACGAGACGCACATTGAGACAAGCGCATGGTCGTTCGTTGTCATGGCGATTGCAATTGTGGTTGACATCGGGCGGTCACGCGCACTCAGCCGAATAGCCAAGCGCTATAACAGTCAGGCACTTGAAGCGGATGCGCTGCATTTTTCCAGCGACATCTGGACTTCCCTCGTCGTTATTCTTGGCCTCGTCTCTGTATCCATGGGTTACCCGACCATCGATGCTGTCGCGGCGATCATGGTTGCATTCCTCGTGCTGTTTGTAAGCTACCGGCTTGGACGAAGAACAGTGGACGCGCTGATGGACCGCGTACCGCAAGGCATGTACGAAAGAATCCTGAAAGAAATTGAACACGTCGATGGGGTTGATGAGGTGCGCAGCATCCGGTTGCGTTCCTCGGGCGCAAAAGTATTTGTGGATACGAGCGTGGCTATAAAACGGACTCTGCCTTTTGAACGGGCACACGCGATCATGGACAGCATCGAGCGAACGATTCACGGCTTGCATTCGAATGTAGATGTGGTCGTGCATGCAGAGCCACTCGAAAGTCCGGATGAAACCATCTCCGACAAGATCCGCATGATCGTGATAGAAAAAGGATTACGGGCTCCGCACAATCTTGAGGTCCATTCCGTTCAGGGAAAACACTACATCGATTTCGATATCGAATATCAGAAAGGAAAGAGTTTCATCGAGGCGCACGAGATGACGGATGAGATTGAGAAAGCAATCCGCGAGAATTTGGATTCGGTGCAAAAGGTTACAATTCACATGGAGGAGTACGAGCCGGAGGAGAGAAGTTTCACCGACGTGACCGCGGAGGAACGCCTTCTCCTCGAGCGCATCCGGAAATCCATGCTTGCCGATACGCGCATTCGTGAAACTTCAGGTATCGCGTTATTGAAGGTCGGCGATTCGTATAACCTGACTCTCACGTGCCACATCGATAAATCAATAACATTGGACGATGTCCATTCGATTATCGCGAAAGTCGAAGGCGATTTATACCTGCAGTTCAAGCAACTCCGCCGCGTTACCATCCACGCAGAACCATATTAAAAATCTTCTCAGCACATCATAATTTCCAGCGGCAAGCCTCACTCAGTCCTCCCCCAATGTGTGGCGTTTCGGCTACAGCACTCTTTTTTTCTATACAACCCAATGGGGCTTCAGTGCCCCGCCGCAGACCTACTTGTCAAACAAATCAGTCAAATCATCATATGAAATGATGTTTTGGGAAAATTATATCCTGGCATTCGCTTTGGAGTGTTTAGGGAACGATGCATTCCCCCACATCCGAGAAAATAGTGATGGCAACTGAACAATTCTCCCGTGAAGCTCTTCCCCAGCTCGAAGCGTTGCGCAATTTTGCTTTCAAACTCTGCCGCGATGAACACTACACAAACGATCTCGTCCAGGAAACGATGCTCAAAGCATTTAGATCCTTTCACATGTATGAGGAAGGAACGAACTGCCGTGCGTGGCTCTTTCAGATATGCAAGAATTCATACATCAATGATTACAGGCGTAAACAGTACGAAACTATCGCAACAGATTTTTCAGAAGAGAACGTTGGCTCGGGCGATGACGACACACGGCGGAGGATGAAAGTGTCGCTGAGCGATACCACCGACACCGAAGCACATGAAGCCATGGTGGGAGACGAAGTGGCAACTGCGCTGAAGGCTCTTCCTTCAGATTATCAAACCGCGCTCATCCTTAGCGACATTGAAGGCTTCACGTATGAAGAGATCGCGGAGTTTTCGCAAACACCCATTGGTACAATCCGTTCGCGTATACATCGTGGAAGAAAAATGATGGCCACGAAGCTTGAAGAATATGCACGCGAACAGGGTTACGGTCCCTCTCTGTTCTCGTATGCATAATAGCTTTCCGTCTCTCGTCTGAACCTGCAGGCGGCAATGGTTGGCAGTGTCTCAGTTTGCGAACCGTGGTCATTCCGTCCCGACAAGTCGGGATGTTCGGAATCTGAACTGGCAAAAAACTGAGACACTACCCAACGGTTGAGTGTATTGATTACGTTGGCTCCTCTTGCTATATTCACCCGTGCTTTTAAACTCATTCCGACCACATTTTCCGATTATCACTAATAAGAGGAGCCACATCATGAAGAGACTGCTTGGTATTGCAGCCGTCTTTTTTCTCACGATGGTTGTTGGCGAAACAGGCGCGGCGCTGCCGCGATTTCAAAGCCGAACCGGCGCGAAGTGTCAATCATGCCATGTCAATCCATCCGGCGGAGGTATGCGGCAGGCATTCGGGCAGCAATATGGCCGCGAGACTCTTCCTGTTCCGACGTGGAGTGAGGAATTTGGGCTGGATGATTTCTCGACCAAGTTGACCGAGTCCGTGTCCATTGGCGCCGACGTGCGCACCCTTTTTTATCTGCAACAAATTCCGGATACATCTGGTGGCGGATCAGGCTCAGCATCCACATGGAACAACGCTTTTTTTCAAATGCAGGGTGATGTGTACTTGAATTTCAAGCTTGCCAAGAAAGTAAGTATCTACGTTGACAAAGGTCTTTACTCCGGCTTTGAGATTTTTGGCCTGCTTAATATTCTCCCCGGAAATGGCTACGTCAAAATTGGGAAGTTTCTTCCGAACTACGGCACTCGGCTTGACGACCACCGAACGTTTATTCGCGACAAGGCCGGCTTTAATCCCGAGAGCGGGCGGGCAGAATTAACCGGAGGGGAAATCGGATTCAATCCCGGAGATTTTACTATCATGGGCGGCTTCTACAATGCGGCTGATGGTTTTGGGGCGAGTATTTCAAAGAACAAAGCTTTTCTCGGAAGAATCGATGGCATATTCAAACTCTCTGAAGACATGAGTCTCGGTCTGGGAGTAAATGCTTTCACGAAGGAAGGCGGAGTAGGGATACGCACGGATTTGTTCGGTGGATTGGGCTCGTTCAGTTACAAAGATTTTTCGGTTCTGGGCGAATTTGATTTGATCCAACAAAAAGTTTCCGGAACAAAGACAACCGGCATCATCTCCTATGTTGAAGCCGATTTCGTGGCAACGCCGGGATTCGATCTTAAATTCATGTATGAATTTTATGATGGGAATAAGGATTTGAAAACGGGATCGATGTCACGCGTGAGTTTCGGTTTTGAATTCTTTCCAATCAGCGGCGTTGAGGTGCGCCCACTGTATCGCATCTTGACCGAGGATCCAAACGATGCAAAGAACAACGAATTCAATTTGGTGGTCCATTTCTATCTCTAAGCATCAGTCACTATTTAATCGGGAGGATGGATATGACATTGGGACGATTTAGTTTCGCGCTTGCACTCGTTGTATCCATTATTCTCGTGCAGAGTTGTAAGGATATGGGAGACGCACCGCCAAGTCCGGCGCTAATCGCAACGAGCCTTTCCGTTACACTCCTTCCCGGCGGGCAGACGGCAGTGACGATCAGCGGCGGAAATCCGCCCTACACAATAAGCCAGCAGCCATCGGCAAACATTGCAAGCGCAACATTGGCGAACAATTCCAACGGCAGCGGGACACTAACAATTCAGGCCTCGGGTCAAAATATTTCGGGAACCACCTCTGTGAAAGTAGAAGATTCGGAGACTCACGGCGCTGCGAGTGATAACCCCAATCATGGAGAGAACGAAATCGAAATAACAATTCGTGTAAGCGCTTCAGTAGTTTCATTCAGCGCGCAGGTTCAGCCGGTTTTCACCAATCGCTGCGCGAACGCCGGATGTCATCCGGGGGGAGGTGCGCCGTTTCCACTGCAGGCAGGTGTGAGCTACGGACGTCTCGTCAACGTCGTCGCTACGGACGGACCTTGTGCAGGCATAATGCGCGTAAAGCCGTCCGACGCCGCCAACAGTGCGTTGTACAGAAGGCTCGAGGGCACATGCGGTAATCGGATGCCGCTCGGGGGCACACCGCTTCCGCAAGCAGAAAGAGATTTGATTCGTGATTGGATCAATCAAGGCGCACTCAACAACTGAGAGCAACGATTTAATCCATAACTTCGTTATATACAGTGCAGACCATATTTTCGAGATTGGAGAAAACAATGAGTATTCGTATCGTGGGAATGTTTGCAATCGTTATCGCGCTTTCATCTGCGGTGGCTTTTGCACAGGATAAAACTAGCACAGGTGTTTCGTTTAAGAACAACGTCTTCCCTGTCATTAAGGCGAAATGTTTGCCTTGCCACTCGGAAGACAACTTCAATCCAAGCGAGCTTAGCATGGATTCCTATGAGGCGATTGCTAAAGGAGGAAAGCATGGAACGCCATTCAAAGCCGGGAAATCTGACGAGAGTCTGTTGGTTCAGAAAACAGGCGACGACCCTCCGTTCGGAGACCGGATGCCATTGAACTCGAAAAAGAAAATCCGTGATGGCAGAGCCGTGTGGTTAACTCCTGAAGAAGTCACGACCATTGCCACATGGATCGACCAAGGCGCAAAAAATAATTGACGAAGTAACAAGCCCCTGACGTTTCAAGCCTCGTTCGCGTAAGCGGACGAGGCTTTTGTGTTTTCAGGCTGAAGGGCACCCACGAGGGAGCGTTGCTTCTCTTGGTCAATCTCCCGATATTTCTCCATAAACCCTTAGAAAACCATGGCGGAATACATACGCACTCTTAAATTTCTTGATCCCTTGCGCCGCTCTACTCTTACTAAAGACGTTGCACTCAAGGCGGGAATCGTGCTGGGACTTGTTGTCTTGCTCGGGCTTCTTTTTCCCCGCGGCGAAACAGTTCAGCTTGAAGCCAAAGTCGGCACCATCTGGCCACACTCCGATTTAATCGCGCCGTTTTCATTTCCCATTATGCGCGATGAACGGGAGTATGAACACGAAATATCGGAAGCCCGGGCGAAGGTCTACCATGTATTTGAACGCGACACGAAAATTGCCGACATGCAGCTTGAGGAACTTGATGCATTCTTCTCCCGCCTGCAGGAAACCTTGAAAGCCAGGTCCCGGTATCACGCTTCACTTTCCCGTGATGATTCCATTTCTTTCGTGCAACTTTCATCGAAGCTGGGAAGAAATTTCTTCGAACGTGAGTGGAGTATCCTGGCGGGGTTGAGTCCGACGCGTCTTGATGAAATGCACCGGACATTGCGGAGGCTTTCTGAGAAGTACCTGCAGACCGGCGTTCTCGACGTCGAAAAGAAAACCCTTCCACGTCCGCAGATAGCTTTGCGAAAGGGAACGGTCGAAGAAATCCTTCCGCTCTCCACATTCCATGACCACAACGAGATTGTCTCGCTCCTGGACGCCGACTTGATCGCATTCTACAAACGGGATAACGACACGGTCGATGTGGCGCACAAAATTGGTGTGATGCACCAAACTCCGAATCTCAGGTTCAACGAAGGGGCAAGTGAACTTGCAATGAAAGCAGCTGTCGAATCTGTGCCTCGTACTGCAGGATTCGTCGAGGAGGGCGAACGCGTCGTCAGGAAGAATGAACGGATAACAGCCGAGATAAAACAAAAACTGGACTCATTGCAGAAGGCACGGGTGGAGCGGGGCGGCGTTTCGTCCGGACCTGTTCAATTTTCCGGTATTATCCTGCATGTCGCCATAGTGTTGACCTTGTTCGGCATCTACCTGCATTTGTTCCGCAAAGCGATTTTCCGGAGTAACCGAAAACTCGCGCTCATCGGGTTGTTGATTTTGCTCGAGGGATTTTTTGCGTATCTCACGCGGGTTATCAATCTTCCTTCACCGGTGGAATATCTTATCTTTGTGCCTGCTGCTTCGATGTTGCTGACAATAATTTTTGATTCACGCGTGGGATTCTACGGCACCGCGATCATGGCGTTTCTTGTTGCCGGTATCCGCGGAAATGACTACGAGGTTGCGATCGCATCGCTCATTGCAGGAGCGCTTTCGGTGTATACTGTGAGGGACGTGCGCAACCGTTCACAGATCATCCGCTCCGTGGGCTTTATTTTTCTGGGATATGCCCTCATTATTCTTGCGCTCGGTATGGAACGCATCGAACCGTGGGGCAATATATTCGAAGCCCTTACATTTGCGCTCGCGAATTCCATCATATCTCCTGTACTCACATTCGGGTTGCTGATTTTCTTCGAACAATTTTTCCGGGTGACCACTGATCTCACACTGATTGAACTCGGACACTTCAATCACCCGCTGCTCAAGATGCTTTCAGAAAAAGCTCCCGGCACATATCACCATAGCATGACGATGGCAAGCCTTGCCGAAACGGCGGCCTCGGCAGTCGGCGCCAACGAAGTGCTTGCGCGGGTCGGAGCATATTTTCATGACATTGGTAAGATTGAAAAACCGACGTACTTTGTGGAGAACCAACGCGGCACGCGTAACCGGCACGACAAGCTTGCACCGCGCATGAGTTCGCTCATCATACAGAATCACGTAAAGAAAGGAATGATGCTGGCGCGTGAATACAATCTGCCGGAAGAGGTGGTGGATTTTATCCCCCAACATCACGGAACTACGCGCATCGATTACTTCTACCGCAAAGCCTTGATGCTCGCCGATAGTTCGGGCGATGAAACGAAGATCGATGAGATCAACGATCAGGATTATCGCTACCCGGGCCCGAAGCCGCAAACAAAGGAAACGGGAATCTTGATGCTTGCTGATTCCATCGAGGCGGCAGCGCGAACGCTTGACGATCCATCCCCTCAAAAACTCGAAGTGTTGATCGACGACCTGTTCAAGAAACGATTTGAAGAGGGCGAACTCGACGAATGTCCGCTGACACTGAAGGACCTCACGAAAATTAAGAAGGCTTTTCTCGGCGTGTTGGTGGGCGTGTATCATGGGCGCGTAAAATATCCCGAAGCAGACGAACGCGAACAAAAGCGTAAATCATCGGAAGACGAAAAAGCACGATGGGAGAAACAAGAGCAACCAAACGTGAAGGAAGAGAAAACTGTTGTAGGGGCCGAACCGCCTGCCGGCACTCCAAACGGTGAGCATCTCTCCAAGACGATTGATAATCAATGAAAGAACACTGCACGGAATATTTACATTATCTTGTGTTGGAAAAAAATGCCTCGCGCAACACGATTGCATCCTACAAGCTCGATCTGAAACGGTATGTCGCATTCCTTGAACACAACAACGTGCGCACCGTGAACGCTATTACGGAATCCGATGCGACACAGTTTCTCGGTTCCTTGCGCGAACGGCAATTGTCGCCCCGCTCAATCACACGGACGCTGTCCGCAATCAAAGGCTTTCACAAGTTTCTTGTCGGCGATGGTGTTTCAAAACTTAACCCGACGGAATCCGTGGATGCGCCCAAGTTGCCGCGCTCTCTGCCGGATGTGTTGAGCCAACCTGAAGTCGATGCGATTCTCAAGCAACCGGCAGCATCAGCCAAAGACAAGAAAAGTCTCTGGCTCCGGGACAAGGCGTTGCTCGAAACAATGTATGCCAGCGGGCTCCGTGTTTCTGAATTGATTGGCCTGAAACAGTCCAATGTTCTCGCCAATGAAACTCTGCTGCGGGTGTTCGGCAAAGGCTCCAAAGAGCGGATTGTTCCAATCGGCGGCTCGGCATTGCGCTGGATTGCACGATACAAGAAAGAGTGCCGGCTGCTTCTCGCGCGGCGCGGCTCATCGGAGGATGCATTGTTCCTTAATGCACGAGGAACTCCGATGAGCCGCATGGCTGTGTGGAACATCGTCCGGACAAATACAAAAAAGGCCGGCATCAACAAAGAAGTTCATCCCCACACATTTCGTCATTCGTTCGCCACGCATTTGCTGGAGGGCGGCGCCGACCTGAGGGCTGTGCAGGAAATGTTGGGCCACTCGGATATTGCGACAACACAAATCTATACTCATATCGACCGGGAATATCTCAAGGAAGTTCACCGGACATTTCATCCCCGCGGATAGCGCCTGATGTTTCAAAAATTTTTCTCAAGAGGATGTGTATGAATAACGAAAATGGATCGACCGCCCGACTTCGTCTTGAAGATATGCGTTCTGAAATTGTCGGCATCGACACCGTTGTGCCGCTGCTTGACGGCTCGATGCGCCCTTATGTTTTTCTCGACAATGCGGCAAGCACACCAACCCTCAAGCGTGTCATGAAGCGCGTCGTGGAGTTCATGCCGTGGTATTCGGGAGTTCACCGCGGCACCGGATTCAAATCGCAGATAGCGACGCGGCTGTACGACAGCGCCCATGATGTATGCGGGAGATTTGTCGGGGCAGACCCCGAAACGAATCTTGTCATTTTCCTGAAGAATACGACCGAATGCGTGAACAAGCTCGCGCATCGCTTTGGATTCACGGGCGACGATGTCGTCATTTGCACTTCCATCGAACACCACTCAAATGATTTACCGTGGAGGAGGGTTGCGAAGGTCGTGCATGTAGGCAGTGTCGCCGAAGGCCATCTGGATATGAACGCAATGAAGGAAACACTGCAACGCTACAAGGGCCGCGTGAAATTGGTGGCGGTTAACGGCGCCTCGAACATTACCGGGATCTGCTCACCCGTTCATGATATTGCGGAGATGGCGCACGCAGTCGGCGCGAAGATTTTTGTTGACGCAGCGCAGCTCGTCGCCCATCGTCCCGTCGATATGTTGTCCGATAACGATCCGCGCCACATTGATTTTCTTGCCTACTCCGCGCACAAGATGTACGCACCATTCGGTACCGGCGTCCTCATCGGGCCGATGGAATTTTTTGGACGCGGCGAGCCCGATAGCGTGGGGGGCGGAGTTGCATCCATCGTCACTCTTGATCATGTTGAATGGAATGCTGCGCCGCATAGAGATGAAGCGGGCAGTCCGAATGTTGTCGGAGGGATTGCGCTTGCACAGGCCGCTGCAATTTTGAAATGTGTTGGAATGGATGCAATTGCAGCGCACGAAACGCATTTACTTCAATACGCATTGGGTCGGATGAAAAAAATCGAAGGCATACATTTCTACGGCCCGACCGAAGATCTTTCCAACAAGGTTGGCGTCATCGCATTTAATATGGACGGGATGCATCCGGGTTTGGTGGGCGCAATCCTCGGAGCCGAAGCGGGAATCGGAGTGCGAAGCGGATACTTCTGCGCCCAACCGTATGTGAAGAACCTGCTGAACGTCGGCGCCGAGAACGCGAAGGATACCGGCTGCGGCGTTGTCGCAACCGAGTTCACGACCTTTCCCGGAATGCTGCGCGCAAGCTTCGGGTGCTATACGAATGAAAGCGACATCGATAGCTTTGTTGAGATGGTGGGAAAAATCAGCCGCAAAGATTATCGCGGCCAGTATGTTCAGGACCCGAACACCGGCGCATTCCACGCACGCTGATTTGAAATCGATTACGATAAATATATTTCTCCCTTCGAAGCTGATCTTGTGAACAACAGACAAAGTTTTTCGGAGAGCGCGTGGGGCTGACAACACCGTTCTCGTATAAAGACAACCACCTTTTTTGTGAAGGCCTTCCTCTCTCTTCACTCGGCATACAATACGGAACTCCGCTGTACGTCTACAGCAAACGTGCAATCGAAGAAAACTGCAGCGCGATCGAAAAAGCATTTGGCGGCGACGCACACCTTACGACCTATGCAGTCAAAGCAAACGGCAACATTCACCTTCTAAAGTTGATTGCAGAACAGGGTTTGGGTGCCGATGTGGGTTCCAGAGGAGAACTCTTTCTTGCACTCAAGGCAGGATTTTCTCCCCACAAAATTTCTTTCAGCGGAGTCGGCAAGCGGGATGATGAAATTGAAGAAGCGTTGGATCGGGATATTCTTGCGTTCAATGTCGAGTCGGAACAGGAAATCGAAATCATCAATTCCATTGCTGAACGCAAGGGACTACGGGCCAGAATCCTTCTGCGCCTCAACCTTGACATCGACGCACACACGCACGCCTATATTTCGACCAGCAGAAAAGAAAACAAGTTCGGCGTTCCCGCCTCAAAGGCGGCAGACATTCTGAAGAAAGCTCAACAGCTTTCTCACATCGATATACGCGGAATCCACAGCCACATCGGCTCGCAGATTACGAGTCCCGACGCATTTATTGCCGCAGCAACCGCGCTGCGGAAGATTGTTGACGAGTTGCGATCCCTGCAAATTCCCGTTAACGATCTTGATTTTGGGGGCGGCTTTGGAGTTCAATATCATGGTGTGCTCACGGACCCACAACTGCCATATGAGAAACCTGAAACGAAAGCTGCGTCTGCCGGATCGTTTCTTCAAGCTGTGCTGCCCATACTGAAGGAAACAGGCTGCAACATTTCCATTCAGCCCGGACGCTCGATCATTGCAAATGCCGGCGCTCTTTTCACAAAAGTCTTGTACCGAAAAGAAACCGGAGAGAAAATATTTATTATTGTTGATGGTGGCATGAACGATTTGATTCGTCCGAGTTTGTATCAGGCGCATCATCAAATTGTTCCGACTCAACTGAAGAATGCAAAGTTTGAAAGCGTCGATGTTGTCGGTCCCTGCTGCGAGTCCGGTGATTTCTTCGCCACCGACAGGGCCCTGCCACATGTTGAACGAGGCGATGAGCTTGCAATTCTTTGCACCGGCGCTTACGGTTTCGTTCTTTCATCAAACTATAACGCCCGGCTTCGTCCCGCGGAAGTACTCGTCGACGGAGATCAGTCTGCGCTTATTCGCGAGCGCGAGCAATACGATGATTTTTTATAGAGGGAATTTTTAATGCGGCTTTATAACGTCGCCGTGGTAGGCGCAACCGGCCTCGTCGGAAGAAAAATGATTCAGGTGTTGGAGGAAAGAAAATTCCCCGCCGGCAACATTAAGTTCCTTGCCTCGGAGCGTTCCGTTGGAAAAGAAGTCCGGTACGGCGGCTCAATCCATCGCGTTGAAGAGCTGACCAAACATTCTTTTGCGGGAATCGACGTGGCGCTTTTTTCCGCAGGAGCGACGATCAGCAAGGAGTTCGCTCATCACGCAGTCGCTGCGGGCACGCTCGTCATCGATAACAGCAGTGCATTCCGGATGGACCCGACCGTCCCGCTCGTGGTGCCGGAAGTAAATCGCAGAATGATCTTTCACCACAAAGGAATCATCGCCAACCCGAACTGTTCAACAATTCAAATGGTCGTTGCATTGAAGCCGTTGCATGACCGGTGGAGAATCAAACGTGTCGTCGTCGCAACGTATCAATCCGTAACTGGCGGCGGGCAGCGTGGACTGGATCAGTTGGAAAAGGAAATCGCCAAAGAACCCA
>JBBRUI010000050.1:0-19087 GCA_038247945.1 Bacteroidota bacterium
CTTTGCGGAACGCATCTGTCTCGCCGTGAACGGATGGATCGTTCTCCTGCACGCGGCGGTTGTGTCCTTTGCCGAGCAGGGCTCCATTGCCATCGAACAACGCTGCGCCGATCGGAATGCCGCCTTCGGCAAGCCCTTGCTTTGCTTCTTCGATTGCGATGGTGAGCATTTGTTTGTAATCGTGCACTGGTGTTCTCATGTGATATGTTACAGGAAGTTAGCCTGCTACATGTCGCCCCTCCGGAGCTGAACTCCGAGAGCAGTCATGCGTTTAGTCTTGATTCTATAGACGTTGCGACCGTTATGCTAACTCCGTTAGGAGTGAAATGTTTATAGAATGCAAATGTAGCCTCGCCGTTGGAACTCCGTTAGGAGTGACATGTAATTCTTGCGCTCTCCCGCGTTAGCAGGCTGGAGGGTGTGAGCGTTGGCTGTTCACGCAACGGTACCGAAGCGACAGTCCCGCTCAAAACCGGCGGATAAACTCCGCCCGTAAGACAGCGAACGCCCAAATAGGGAAACGCCCGAACAAATTTTCACGCGATAAATTTATCGTAAAAGACTTTGAGAATGATGAGGACAACCATCGCAATAAAAACCGGACGGACAAACGCCGCGCCTCTTTTTATGACAAGGCCGGAGCCGAGCCGTGCGCCTACAATTTGTCCGATGCCCATTGCGATGCCTGACGCTACCCACACGTGTCCGCCGATTGCAAAGACGGCCAGCGAAACAATGTTGCTGGTGAAGTTCATGAGCTTGGTGTAGCCTGTGGCGCGGGAGAGGTTGAAGCCGAGCAGCGCGACGAACGCAATCGCCCAGAACGAGCCGACGCCGGGGCCGAAGAAGCCATCGTAAAAACCAAGCGCAAGGCCGGCAACGATGAAGAACGGCGTACGTGCAACGCGGGGCGCCGTATCGAGGTCGCCAAGTTTGGGAACGAAAAATGTGTAGAGCAGAATTCCTGCCAGCATGAACGGAATAATTTTGCCGAGCGCGTTTGCATCCAACTGCTGCACTGCCCACGCGCCCAACGCCGCGCCGACGAGCGTGGAAAATATGCCGGGCCAAGCGTTGTGCAACTCAATATTTTTTTTGCGCAGATGGTAAGCCGTTGCGGTGAGACTGCCGAAGCTTGCCTGAAATTTGTTTGTTCCGAGCGCGACCTGGGGCGGCAGCCCGATCCCGAGAAGCACGGGAATGGTTATGAGTCCGCCTCCGCCGGTAATGGAATCGACGAGCCCCGCAATGACGCCGGTTATAAAGAGAAGAGGGATCGACCAGAATGAATCAGTCAAATATAATCCGTGATTGAGGATTGACGATCAGACGGCTCGTTTCGAATTGCGACGTTCACTTCCGCTAACTCCAATGCTCTTTGAATATCGTTGGGATTCATTTCCACAAGAAAGCCGCGCTTGCCGCCGTTGATGTAAATCTTGTCGAGAGTGAATATACTCGCCTCGGCGTAGACCGGAAGTTTTTTCAATGTCCCGAACGGACTCGTGCCGCCGACGAGATAGCCGGTGTGTTTGTTGGCGGTGTTCGGGTCGGCGGGTGCAACGGACTTTACGCCAAGGAAGCGGGCAAGAGCTTTTGTTGAGATTTCACAATCCCCGTGCATCAGGACGATCAGCGGTTTCCTCCCGTTGGTTTCGAGGACGATGGTTTTGATGACGGCGTGCTCGGGCACGCCCAGCACATCGGAAGAAAGCTTTGTCCCACCCCGATCTTCGTACGTGTAGAAGTGCGGTATGAAATCAATTTTCTTTTCCCGCAAGACACGGATTGCCTGCGTGACGGGAATTCCCTGTTTGGCCATTGATTTCAACGTAAACAAAAGGAGATTTGCTTCCAAGAGGAGGTGACACGGTGTTGGGACATACAGCCCATCTATCGACGTCGCACATATATTCCTCCTGTTTCGTTGGAAACAATTTTTTCAAATTCTCCGCCGACACGTTTCGCGAATCCCTCCGCTGCAGAGAAATGCTCACTATCAGTATGGGCGTACCATTGTGGAGGGTAGAGAACATCATCCGTTGCATACACATTGCCGCCCCGTGTGTTCAAAGCCTCATACACATCTTCAAGCTCAGATTTCCCTAATGAGAAAAGGTTTATGACTTTCGCTTTTGTGAAATACCGGAGGTATTGGTCGTACACACCTTTGTCCAGGGAAAGGATGAGATCATCTTCAGAAGTATTGTGTGTGTACCACTCGGATTTTTTCTGAACATAATCGTTTTCCTTATTGCACCGCAAGAGAATCCCGCCTGTGTAGTTATGAACGAAGAGGAACAGCGCCAGCAGGACAACGAGAACCGGTGTTTTGCGGTACACCGGCTCGAGCAAAACAGGTGTAGCGAAGCCCCAAAGAGGAACGAGACACATTATCCATCCTTCGCCCGGCTCCCATAACATCATGAAGGCGATATACGAAACAAGCCACAGAGAAATGGTGAGAATATTTTTGTTTCGAAAGATCGCGGGGCGGAGTTCTCCCTTGCGGGTCATCCCTCCATAGAGAATCATTACGCCGATGACCGCAAGGCCGCAGAGTGTTGCAAGAGGCACGATGCGGCTCACGAACCCTGCTCGCTGTCCGTTGAATATCTCCTCGTGAAGCATACGTCCGGGGAAAAGTGAGGTGATCGATGAAACGAACGCCGGATAACCAAACAGAAAATTTCCGCTTACGATTGTTTCGCCGAGTCCGATGATATTTCTCGGAATACTCATTTGAAGTGTGGTTGTTTGCAGCGAGGCGCCGGACTCATTGACCAGGCGAATTGTGTCGGGACCGTAGGCTGCAAAGTACGCCGAGACCACGAGCAACGATGTGACTGCACAATAGATGACTAAAGCACGAATCTTTCCGGCCAGCATAAAGCGCACCGGTAACGCCACACAAACCAATGTCAAATTGATCGGGTGCATCAACAGTGCCGCTGCACCCAATACACCGCTGTACACCGATCGCTTGTAATCCATTGGATCAGAAAAAGAAACCAGCGCCACGGCAACCGATAGTAAACAGGCTATGATGTATACTTCCCCCGTATTCGAATACCTCCAGAAACCGTACGACACACCAAGCAAGATCGCTCCGATCAGGGCAAGTTGCGTGCTCAATTGAAAACGTTTCTTCAGAAGAAGGTAGAAAAGGAAAAGTGTGAAGAGACCAAGTATCTTGTCGGTATAGAGTAGGAGTGTGTATGCACGGTCGAACAAGCCGAGGGAATATATCACTTTCATCAAAGGCAGATACAGCAAGTGGAACGGGTGAAACAAATCTCCGAAGGGCAGCGTTTCAATGTCGTGCGCGAACCATAACGCATCTTCGGCGTCTGAGAAATCCTGCGGGATAGTGAATACATAAATGCCGAGAGCAAGAATGAACAGGACGAAGAGGAATGTGTTGCGATACTTTTGTGCGCCGAGTGTGGATTTTGGTTGAATTGTCATCGGGTTTTTGGTTAAGTGCCGGGTGAAGCGCTACATCACTTCGTTATGGGAGAGTACTTTTTTTGGTGTTGAGCGCTTATGCGAGATCAGTTGAGGCGCAATTGAATATAGGATTACTTTCCGTGAATCTCTTACAACAAATCCATTTACTTCTTTCGCCGTGCGTGCAACCGTGGTGCGGCGACCCTGAGTTTCAGATACTACGAGAGTTTCTTTCAGCGGATGAAAGTGAGAGTAGAAGCGAAATTCAAGTGAGCGCGATTTTCAGTCAAGCCACTTCGTCAGCAGGTAACGGTCGTGGTCTTTGAATCCTGATTTGCGGTAGAGTTCCTGTGCGTGGATGTTTCCTCTGTCGGCCTCAAGATGTAACGCGTGTATTCCTTCCTGCCTGCAGACATCCTGAACAAACTCCAATGTCTTTGTTCCGATCCCTTTGCCCCGGTACGGTTCTCTGATATAGAGTTCATCGGCGAGGGCATCGCGGCCGTGGAACTCCAGACTGAAACCGAATGTGAGCACGATGTAGCCAACGATCTTATCGTCGGGGACGATGAGATAGATATATCCGAATGATTTGTTGTTCAGAATTTCCTGTACGGCAGCCCGCGCAACGGCTTCATCGAAGGGGAGATGTTCACATGCATAGAATTCCTGCATGAGGTCAAGGAGTGTTTGCGTGTGGGATAAGGTTGCGGGAGTGAATTGGAGGGAGTTCATTTCTCAATTCTCGTTGAGCGGTCGAGGAATTTTCTCACGCAAAGTCGCAGAGGCACAAAGCCGAAGAACAGAAAATGAAAACAACTATAAGATTCATACACAATGAAATCACCCGATTGGTCACGCCTTTCGTAACAGTCAACCCAATTACTTCATATTCTTTGCGGCTTGTCCGAAGGACTCCTTTGGAGGCGTCTTTGCCTGTCCGCCGACAGGCGGGCGTGAGATTCATATCGGCCTTTTGAAGAGCTTCACGAGGCGCTTGAAGAAATCTAATTGTTTGACTATCTATAGACAACACAAAACTGGAGTCCGGTATGTCTTTGACAGTTGCGCATATGACAAAGAGAGAATTCAGTCAAATGCTCTCAAGTGTAGTTGAACAAAAACTCGTCGAGTTGTTTGGTGATCCCGGCGACGGGCTGATCCTGAAAGAGAATCTCCGCAAACGACTGGTTCGCCAAAAGAAATCCGTGGCAAAGGGTGAACGTGGAGACGATTTTATCAGTGTTCGCAAAACGTATTGTTTGCAAAGGAGTTCAATCACATGAAATTTACTATAACAATCTCCCGCGACGAAGACGGCATGTATGTAGCGGAGTGCCCTTCAATTCCCGGTTGTATCAGCCAGGGCAAAACCGAGGATGAAGCTCAACTGAACATCCAGGATGCCATCAGGCAGTCTCTCGAAGTCCGCGCAGAATTGGGAATGCCCCTGACCATTGCCACGAAACAAATCGAGGTTGCCGTTTAGATGCCTCCTGTCCCGCTTCTGCGTCCTGCCGAAGTTATCAAAATATTTGAAAAGTTCGGATGGACGGTTGCCCGTCAACGGGGAAGCCATATCATTCTTACCAAACCGGGACACATCGCAACTCTCTCCGTCCCGAATCATCAGGAGGTAGCCCGGGGAACTCTGCGAGGCCTGATCTCAAAGGCAGGCGTTACAGTTGAAGAATTCCTGGAAACCTCTGGTCGATAGCACGATTCCAATTGCTCCAACAAGTTTTCGGGCTCCGTCGGTTGTTCCGGCAACGGCTCGTCAAACAATTTCAGGTTTGCGAGCGCTTCTTCTGTTGGAGCGACGCTGCACGTTTGGATTGAAGTGAGGTAGTTCAGTGCGCGGGTTGTGGCTGAGGTGAGCAAGCTCTTCATTTATGTGTCGTATAATAATTTTAGATTTGTGTGATAGATTTTCGCTTGAGTTACGATTGTTCTTCGCGTTTACTTGTATACGCCAAGACTAATCTCAGTAGATTCCACCAGCGCTTGAATTAGCTTGACTGCCCTCACTACTTCTACACTTGAAATGGAAGGAAAGTCGCCGAACTTAGTCTTGCCACGGTGAACGATATCTCCTCGCAGCTTGATAATTTCATCAAGTTTCTTTTGCACAAGTGCTATTGGATGGCCTGGGAGTTTCCAGAGTTCCTGTGCACGGATACCGATGTATCTCTTGAACAATGTATCTGTTTTTGCAAAATTTGGTGTATTGAATTGTAGTATATCGTTGTCAAATTTCTTTTTCACTTCCTTTTTCCAGCCGTCTCCACTCCAATGGGCCAAGTCGTCAGGAGTGATAGCGCGAGTATTTTTTCGCTGAGCCCATTGAACAGCGGTTGCTTTGAAGGCTTCGGGCATATCGGATGGTGATTTTGCTAACTCAAGCTTCTCAACAAAAAGATTGCAGACCATATCCTCGACAAACGTTTCCCATGCTGTAACAAGAAGTATGACTGCGGCACGTTTCAGAACCTCATATTCCACCTTGAGTTGATCCTTTTGATCCCGAGTAATTTTGTCAAAGAGGGCAACCAACGTTTTAACGTCCTTCAAACACATTTCGAAGTTATGACGTTGGATAGTCTTGTCGTCGATTATGTACCACATAACTGTAAGGACCTCTTTATTGATCGCGGGGTAAGATCTCACAGGCTTGTACCGCCGCTTTGGTAGTTTTGAATGTTTTCTGGTAATGAAATAAGATATGTCAATATCTCGCCCAAATATACCCCAAATCTTCAACTCTATCAACAAACCCATCTTTGCCTCGCTCACGCAATCTTCTTACCTTATCATAGAACAATCGAAAGATCGTGTGAAGCGTTTAGCTATGAATAAAGATCACCACAAAGACACCAAGACACAAAGTTTTTTTTGTGAAAGCTTTTCTTGGTGTCTTAGTGCCTTCGTGGTATTCTTTTGCTTTTCAGCCCCAGCCCAGCCGCAATTATCATTTGAGAAGGAAGGAAGATTCATCTCTCCCGAGCAGCGCTTTTCCCTTTCATCAATTCGCAACGACTACGAAGGTCCGCAGCCGTTTGATATGTTGAGCTACAAGCTGGACATCAACCTCGCAATGGCGAACGACGGATTGCAGGGAAAGTCGACAATGACGATGAAGCTGAAACAGAATGTGGACTCGCTTGTCCTGAATGCGGTGAAGCTCGCGCTTGATACGGTGAAGGTCGACGGCGTTATGAGAAGCGCAAGAGTCGATACGACCGCCGAGACATTCACTATCAACCTAAACGGACAGAGAAATGCCGGCGATACGCTGCGCATTGAAATCGCTTATCACCGACTGCAAAATGTTTACCGGCAAAGCGGACGGCAGGGATATTATTTTTTCAGAGACACGATCGGGCTGCCGTCGAATATCGGGTACACATTTTCTGAACCGTCCGATGCACGATTCTGGTTTCCCTGTTACGATGAGCCGTGGGAAAAAGCGGCGAGCGACATTAACATTACAGTCCCTTCCGGTTACGTCGCCGCCTCGAACGGGAAACTCATCGGCACGACAAACAACGGCAACGGGACTGCAACCTGGCGATGGAGAGAATCGCATCAGATTGCAACGTACCTGATGTGCATGACAGTCTCGCGCTACAGTATTTCAAATCTCCCGTACGTCAAATCAACCGGCGATACAATCCCGCTGCAATATTACACCTGGAATTCGCCTCCGTTTGTCGACTCGGCATGGACGGCGAGCTTTCTTCCCACGGTCCGGCAAATGGTGACCGCGTACTCGGGATTGTTCGGTGAGTATCCGTTCGACAAATACGGAATGACGTCCGTGATTCCATTTCCGTATTTGGGTGAAGAGCATCAGACGCTGACTTCGATGAACCGGTATTACCTGACGAGCCACCGCACAGTCTCGCACGAACTCGCCCATCAATGGTGGGGCGACGATGTAACGTGTGGTACGTGGGCCGACATCTGGCTGAATGAAAGCTTTGCAACATACGCCGAGGCGCTCTGGCGCGAACATCTCTACGGCACGGATTCGCTGAAAGCATACATGCGCGACACGCTGCAGGAATTTCAGTTCGTCTCGTGGCAAGGCGCGATATATAATCCGGTTGGACAAGGATTTGATTTGTTTACTCGCTCAGTCTATACAAAAGGCGGTTGGGTGTTGCACACGTTACGCGGCGTGCTGGGCGATTCGCTGTTCTTCCGTTCGCTGCGTGCGTACCACGCAAAGTATCAAGGCAAGAGTGCGGTGACTGCAGAGCTGAAAAGTGTTATAGATTCGGTTGCGGGCAGTAATATGAGTTGGTTCTTTAACCAATATGTGTATGGAAAAGGATGGCCAAAGTATGCTTCGCGCTTCACGTGGGGCGCGGATACAATCTCGCTGACGATTCAGCAGAACCAGGAAGCAACGTGGCCGACATTTAAAATGCCGATCCGCGTGCGGGCGTATTACGGCACGAACCGGAGAGACTACATTGTGCAGGATAGCTTGCGTTCGCAGGTCTTCCGTCTCGCATTGACTTCTGCACCGGACAGCGTTAAGCTTGATCCTGATGGATGGATATTGAAACAGATTGTCGCTCCAACGAGTGTTGGGGAAGAAACGAACGCGCCTAAGGAATTTCGGCTGTATCAAAATTATCCGAACCCGTTCAATCCAAGTACAGAAATCAGATATCGGATGTCAGAGGTCAGTCACGTCACACTGAACGTGTTTGATATTCTGGGACGGCAAGTTGCATCGGTCGTCAACGAAGTGAAAGCGCCGGGTGAATACATGGTACAATTTGATGCATCAAATCTTTCATCGGGTGTGTACTACTATCGCCTGCAAGCCGGCTCGTTCGTCGATACAAAAAAAATGTTACTTCTCCGATAAGGAATGTCATGTACAAGCGTCTCACACACATCGGCATTGCAGTCAATGACCTCGAAAAATCATCTGAGCTTTTCTCGAAATTGTTTGGCGTGGGTGATGGACATACAGAGGAAGTTACGGATCAGAAAGTGAGAGCGACTTTCTTTAGAATCGGAGAGGGAGGCATTGAGCTTCTTCAATCGACGGGACCTGATTCGAGCATCGCAAAGTTTATCGCCAAGCGGGGCGAAGGAATTCACCATCTCTCATTCGAAGTGGACGACATTGACGCTGAAATAGAACGGCTGAAGAAAGAGGGATTTCAAATGATCGATGAGGAACCGCGCCCGGGAGCCGACGGGTATCGCGTTGCATTCCTTCATCCGAAATCAACGAACGGCGTGCTGGTGGAGATTAGTCAGAAGTTGAGCAATCAATGATTGAAGAAAAGCGAACCCGATTTACATACAACGATTTGCTTTCACTCGGTGAGACGAATATTCGAATCGAGTTGATTGATGGAAGGATTGTAGTATCACCGCCACCTGACACTCAACGAGAACGCGTCGGACTTTTGCTCTCGCTTCAAATCGAAAGCTATGTTGATAAACAAGAAGTCATTGTGTTTAGTAATTTTGCTAAAGCAGGCGAAACAAGCATGGCGTTTTCCAACCCGAAGGCGATGACCTCTTTATTATTTCCTGATGCTGAATTCAACCTCAAGGTTGTTTTCTCTGAACAATAGAGCAGGCTCGAAACTCTACGCTCTTAGCTTTCAATATGGAACATCAACCTCTCACCATAAAAATTACCGCCGAAGCGGCGACGATCGAAGAAAAATTGGAGAATCTTCCAACGGGTCCCGGCGTCTATCAACACAAAGACGTCGAGGGCAAAGTTCTGTACGTCGGCAAAGCAAAGAATCTCCGCAGTCGTGTCCGGCAGTATTTCCAAAAATCTCGGAGTGTTGAACCCCGCATCAACCTGATGTTGACAAAGGCAACCGACCTCGAAATCATTGTCACCGATTCGGAAGTTGAGGCGCTGATCCTCGAAGCCAATCTCATTAAAAAATTCAAGCCGCGCTACAACGTTAACTTCAAGGATGATAAAAGCTATCCGTACATCGTCATCACGAATGAGCCGTATCCGAGGGTGTTCGTTACGCGGCAAATCCGACGTGACGGCTCCCGGTACTTTGGCCCATACACCGACGTGAAGAACGTCCGCTCAGCGCTAAAAACTGTGCGCGATATATTCATGATCCGCAGTTGCAATTATTTCATCGATGATGATGTCATCAAGAAAAGAAAAATAAAAGTCTGCCTCGATTATCACATCAAGAAATGCGAGGGGCCGTGTGAAGGGCTCGTCTCACAGGCAAGCTACAACGCGATGATTGATCAGGTCGCCCGGTTATTGCAGGGCAAAACCGAGACGTTGATCCAGATTCTGCGCGAGGAGATGGAAAGGCTTGCTGCAGAGATGAAATTTGAAGAAGCGGCTGTTCTCCGCGATCGTGTGAAAGGACTTGAGGCGTACAGCGAGAAGCAAAAGGCTGTCGATCTCGATCCGCTCGACCGTGATATTTTTGCCTTTGCTTCTGAAGGGGACGATGCCTGCGGCGTTATTTTCAAGATTCGTGACGGAAAAATGATCGGGCGCCAGCACTACTACATGACCAACGTTGAGGAAAAGCCGGGATCGGAAGTTCTTGAAACTCTACTCCAACAATACTATCTTGGGGCAGATTACATTCCCAACGAAGTACTTCTTTCTGCAAAAATCGAAGACGCCGACGCAGTTCAACGATGGCTCAGTGAAAAACGGGGCGACGCCGTTTCGCTTATTACTCCGACGGAAGGTGAAGAAGCGAAGCTTGTTCGTCTCTCGCAAAGCAATGCAAAATTTCTTCTGGACGAGCTGAAGATTCAAAAGATGAAGCGGGCGGATTATGTTCCTCACGCCGTGAAGTCGCTCCAGAGAGACCTGCGGCTTACAAAGCTCCCACGCCGCATCGAATGTTTTGACAACTCCAATATTCAGGGAAGCGATCCCGTTGCGTCCATGGTTGTGTTCGTGGACGGAAAAGCGAAGAAGAGTGAATACCGGAAGTTCAAGATCCGATCTGTTGTGGGTCCCGATGACTTTGCAAGCATGAAAGAAATTATCGAACGCCGGTACACACGGGTGCTGAGCGAAGGACTGGAGCTTCCTGATTTAATTGTGGTGGATGGAGGCAAAGGGCAGCTTTCGAGCGCGGTGGAGGTGTTGAACAAATTGGGCCTGCACGATCAACCCATTATCGGACTTGCAAAAAGATTGGAAGAAGTTTTTCTCCCCGGAAAAAGCGAAGCCGAAATGATTCCGAAGTCCTCAACGGGACTCCGCCTTCTGCAACAAATCCGGGACGAGGCGCACCGGTTTGCAATTACGTTCCATCGTTCGCTTCGCTCGAAGAGGACGCTGCAAACGGAACTTGATCTCATCGAAGGAATTGGAAAGAAACGAGCACAGGAATTGTTGGAGTCGTTCGGCTCTGTGCAGGGCGTAAAATTCGCCACGCCGGAACAGATCAAAGAAATCGTGGGCGAAAAAGTTACTCAGAAAATCAAGGAATATTTTGCATCCTCTGAAACCGAAGGCTCGCTTCTTCTTAGCGATGATGCAACGGCTGGCCGGTAATTGTTCCGAAAGCTGTTTTTCTTTCATGAAGCGTTAGTTGTTTGGCTACCCAAAGCTTTTGTGTTTCAAGTTTCCTGATTTTACATTTACCAATCTGTTCATTCACATCAAGGTGCCACGATGAGAGCCATGTTACTCTTTCTCCTCCTCTGCTGTACAATCGCTTCCGGGTTTGCCCAGGGCTTCTACAGCGTTCATTCGCCGAACGGAATTGAAGTCTGGGCCGTTGGCAAATCGGGCAATGTTTTTCATTCCTACGATGGAGGAGTAACATGGTCGAGCGACGGGAAGGGGACAAGCACGCTTCGCGGAGTCTACACAATGAACTCTCTCGTCTGGATCGTTGGCGATAACGGCGCCGGTTGGAAAACGACAAACGCCGGCAATGATTGGGTGACGATGTCCTTCGGCTCAAGCGTTGCGTTGCAAGCGATAACATTCGTCAACGCAACAACCGGATGGGTTGTGGGCGAGAATGGTACGATTCGAAAAACGACGGATGGTGGAGCGACGTGGTTTGCCCAATCTTCCGGAACGACGGACCGACTGAATGCAATTGCGTTCTCGGACTCTGTTGTAGGGTATGCAGCGGGAAACAGTGGCGTGTTGTTAAAGACAATCGATGGAGGTAACAACTGGACGCCAACCTCCGCCTCATGGCGAAACAACTTGACGTCGGTTGCAGTACAGGGACAGACTGTGTATGTCACCGGCGTGGATGCATTCTGTTATAAAAGTAACGATGGCGGAACTTCATGGTCCGTTCTGAACTTCGAGACAGATGTAAAATCAAATGTCAACGATGTTTTTATTCGTAATGATGGCAATGCATTTTTCGTCGGAGGTGGCGGCTACATTCGTCGAAGTACAAACGGCGGAGCGTCATTCACATGGGGTATTCACTCACTACACGGAACGTTGAGCGATGTCTTCTTCTCTGATGACTTGAAAGGGTGGGCTTGTTCTGATAAATACAATGTTGTATTGCGGACAACGGATGGCGGAACAACATGGTCTCTGCCGCAAGGAACGACCATGACTTCACAATGGATTCAAAAGTCGGCCGCGACCGGTGCAATCGGCAACGGCTACGCGCTCAACGCATGGGACAAAACGAAGATTTACTGTGCGCTCGGTCCCAGGATATATATGAGCGCGAACGTCGGTGAAACATGGGTCCAAACCGCAACGATTTCTGCATCATCAGGTTCGACACATACATTGTACATTTCACCCAAGGACACCAACCTCTATGTCATAGCCTTCACCGGTGGGGGCGATCATGTCCGCCGAAGCACCGATCGCGGCGTGACGTGGACAGTCACTATCAGCCGGGCGTTCAGCGCGTTCGGTATGCCGCTCGCAATCGATTACACACATCCTGACACGCTCTACTTCGCTCCCGAGGACGGGCACATTTATCGTTCAACCGATTTTGCGGCGACGTGGCAGGATCTCGGGCCGAAAGGGTTCGCGAGTCCATGCGACTTCGCGGTTGTCCGCGATAGTTCGAATATTTTGTATCTCGGAGACAGCAGTCCTTCGCGCATATCACGATCCACCGATTACGGCAACACATGGCAGCTTATGTACAGCGGCGGCGGAGCGGAGGTGCCAACCATTGCAACGGGCAACCTGCGCAACAGTGAAGCGTATGCGACTGCGTGGAGTTCCGGCGGGGTTCAAAAGACTTCAAGTTATGGCGCTACATGGAGCCAGGCATCAACGACCGGCTCCGCGTGGGGGGTTGATATTTCAACCGACGATCCGAATGTTGTGATGTTTGGAGTGTATGGAGGCGGACAGTCCTATCTTTCGGCGAATGCCGGTACCAATTTCGTTTCGTCGGCTCTTCCGGGTTCGAACTACGGTATTCTCGCATACGACCGCTCTACATTTATTGCCGAACAAAGCAGCGGATTGTACAAGCTCTCGTTTACGTACTCCGTTCCCGTCAGCAATCTCCAAACCGTCGGGTTGCTCTCTCCGAATGGCGGTGAGAATTTTCAGTTCGGAACAACGCGGAATGTTACGTGGACGGCGAGCAACTTCAGCAACGTAAAGATCGAATACAAAACATCGCCCTCATCTGCATGGCAGACAGTTGTTGCGAATGTCCCATCCGCCAACGGCAGTTACGCGTGGACGGTACCGAACTCTCCCGCAACGCAAGCACGTGTTCGCATCAGCGACGCTGCGGATGGTAATCCTTCCGACACGAGCGACGGGACGTTTTCCATAATGGTTTCAAGTTTCTCCGCCAACCGTTCTTCGATAGCGTTTGATACCGTTCGAACAGGCAATAGAAAAACTGACACGTTGCGCATTACAAATGCCGGAACGGCGCCGCTTATTATCTCGAGCGCAACAACCAACTCTTCCGGTTTTATAGCGGGAAGGACTTCGTTTACAATTCCGGCCGGCAGTTCGGATACGCTGACGGTTGTTTTCGCCCCCACGGTTGTTCAACTATACATCGACACGTTGAAGCTCGGAACGAATTCACCAAGCGGAGTTGTTGGGATTCCACTCTCAGGCATAGCCACTCCAGCCAGCGCCGTAAGTCTTGTTTCCCCGAACGGAGGAGAGCATTGGCTTGTGAATTCGAGTTACCCGATTACCTGGTCATCGTTCGGAATTGACAGAGTTGAGCTTTCGTACAAAATCTCGCCGGCCGATTCCTGGCGGCGCATTGCGCAAAGCGTCGATGCAACATTGGGTAATTATATTTGGACCGTACCAAACACTCAAACGACTCAGGCACGGGTGAGAGTTATCGACCGCAGCACGGGATCGCTTGTAGATTCGAGCGATGCAGTTTTTGCGATTACATTTCCTACCTCAGTTGCGGAGTCCGGCATCCCGACTGTGTACGAGTTGAATCAGAATTTTCCAAATCCTTTCAATCCATCTACAAAAATTACTTATGGATTGCCGAAGGAAAGTCATGTTCAACTTACTGTCTTTAATGCACTCGGTCAGGAGGTTGCCACTCTTGTAAACGAAGCGCAATCTGCGGGCCGATACACGATTGAATTCTCGACAGCGAGCATCGGCAGGGAGATTTCATCCGGCGTATATTACTACCGCATTAACGCCGGTGATTTTGCTCAGACTAAAAAATTGGTTTTGTTGAGATAGGCTGAGCAAAAGTTTGACGTAAGATTCGGAGGCTTGGATTTTCCAAGCCTTTTTATTTTCCATGGACGCGGTTGACACTCTTTTGTTCAAGCTGTAGATTGTTGAGAAGAAGGATATCGATGAGCGCCAAAATATTCTCAATACTATACTGCATCCTGACGACTGTCTTTGTCGCACACGGGCAAAGCAACTGGCAGCAAATCGCCCAACCTACAACTCATAACCTGAACAAAGCTTCATTCCTCGACAGTTTGCGCGGCTGGGTCGCCGGCGACCGCGGTACTATTCTGAAGACAACCGATGGCGGTTCAACATGGACTTCGCAAAATTCCGGCGGTGTTGATGACATAAAAAATATTTTTATGCTGACCGAACGCATCGGCTGGGCGGTAACCTGGGTCGAGTTCACAGACACGTCCACCTATTCCGGAAGCACGATCCTCAAGACCACAAACGGCGGTACATCCTGGTCGGGTGCACAATTCGCGGAGTGGGGTAAGTATTTTTATTCCGTAACTTTTTTCGATTCACTCAGTGGTTGGATTGGCGGCGACCGCGGCGATATTGAGCGTACAACCGATGGCGGTGCAACATGGACGGACGCAAAAACTGATTCATCGATTGCGTCCGGGTTCACGATCCGCAACATCAGGTTCTATTCCCGTCAGTATGGATTCGCGATGGGAGGCTTCTTCGATATTACGGGCACCATACTAAGGACGACAAATGGCGGCCAGTTTTGGACAGGGCAAAGTATCAGCCCGGAACCGGTATTCGATGTTCACTTCATCGACTCGTTACACGTCGTCGGCGTTACCGGTGATTATGAATATGGGCCGAGCATCGTTAAAACAGAGGACGCCGGTGGACATTGGGAATATGTGTATCTGGCTCTGTGGGGTCTTCCGCGAGCAATGGCGTTTCGTACGCCAGCCGAAGGATGGGTGCCGCTCGTGAACCAGATAATGGTCACACGCGATACAGCGCGCACCTGGCAAGTACGGGATACTCTTGGAGCACGGCAAATATCCGATCTTATCTTTACCGATTCCCTTAACGGGTATGCCGTTGCCGATTCCGGAGTAATCTACAAGTATCGTAACCGGCCGCTTGACGTGATGGAGAATGACCCGGCGATTCCTTCGGCGTCGCATCTCTACCAAAACTATCCAAACCCGTTCAATCCCGCTACGACCATTCGTTTCAACGTCGCCCCATCGCATAGCGACGAAAGAATATTGCTCACTGTTATCGACATTCTGGGGCGGGAAGTTGCAACTCTGGTAAACGAAGAAAAGCCTGCCGGAGAGTATGGCGTTGTTTGGGATGCCCGGGATTTTTCCAGCGGAGTATATTTCTATAAGTTGCGTGTAGGATCTTTTCTCGACGTAAAGAAAATGATTCTTGTTCGTTAACAAATAATTTGCATGAACCGATTTCAAGGCTTGGATTGTTCCAGGCCTTTGTCATTGTTAGATTTGTTTCAGATTGACAAAACAGTTTCTCATGCGTGCAAAAACATTTTCTGTTTCCATTCTCGTGCTTGTAACTGTCTTCCATGCCGCAGCCCAAAACCGCTGGCAGGAAATTTTCTCTCCGACCACGAAGGATTTAAGAAAAGTTTCCTTCCTTGACGGCAGACGCGGCTGGGTATGCGGCAATCGGGGAGCCATACTCAAAACAACTGACGGTGGAAACGTGTGGACAGTTCAGGACGCCGGAATCGATAAAGATATTCAGGATATCTTTTTTCTGAATGAACGCTTGGGCTGGTCTCTTGCGTTCGAGCCGTTCGTCGATACGCTCACGTGGTATGGGACAAAAATTTTAAGGACGACAAACGGCGGCAGTACGTGGGCGAACAGGCAATATGCAGTCTCGGGGGAATTCTTTTCCTCGATCCACTTTCTTGATTCGCTACGCGGATGGATGGGTGGAGAGTTCGGCCATATTGTGCGCACGTCAGATGGCGGAGCAACGTGGTTTCCGGCTGAGGTCGATTCTTCCAACTTTGCTCATTGGGGGATCATCAACATAAAATTCTTTACGCCGCAAATTGGCTTCGCAATGGGCGGGCGTTTGGATGTTGTAGGAGTAGTCTGGAGAACTACCAATGCCGGAGTGCGATGGAAAGCCTACGGAGTTGCCCCCGAACCGGTGCATGATCTGCACATGATCGATTCGCTGAACATGGTTGGCGTTGCGGGCGACGTGGATTACGGGGCAAGCCTTATCCGGACGACGAACGCGGGCGAGGAATGGGTTCATACATACTTGAATATTTTTGGAGAGCCTCGTGCTCTGTCGTTCCGAACGCCGGCCGAAGCATGGTCTCCGCTGGGATTTGCAGCCTTTCTGATGTACACGACAGACACAGGGGCGACGTGGACGACGGTAGAAACGCCACGACGGAAACCCATCTACGATCTCGTCTTTAGCGATTCATCGACGGGGTTTGCTGTCGGGGATTCGGGAATAATTCTTAAATACAGCGGACCGACTTTGTCTATTTCGGAAAATCTTGGAGGGTCGTCGTACTCGTTCTCCTTGCATCAGAATTATCCCAATCCATTTAATCCCTCAACAACAATTATGTTTGATCTGCCGGAAGAAAGAGTTGTTACGATCGAGGTGTTCAATGTGTTGGGGCAAAAAGTAAGGACGCTGCTTCACCAAAGCAGAAACGCCGGAAGACATTTCATCAACTTCGATGGAGTGGAATTGCCGAGTGGTGTTTATTTGTATCGCCTTCGGGACGGGAACAGATCTCTGAGTAAGAGAATGCTATTAGCGAAATAAACTATCGGACAAGCAACATCTTTCGGGTCTGCTGAATCCCTTCGCTCCTTAGTTGATAGAAGTACACTCCACTCGCGAGTCCTTCGGCATTGAAGGTTGCGGAATAACTTCCCGGTTTCAGTTCTTCGTTCACAAGAGTACGAACTTCACGTCCATGCAAATCAACTACCCGCATGTTTACAAATCCGCTCCGCGCTATCCGAAATCTGACCTGCGTTGTGGGATTAAAAGGATTTGGATAGTTCTGTAGAAGTTCAAACTTCTCCGGCACAAAAGTCTCATTCAATTCCACACTCAGCGCAGCAATATCAATCGGACTAGTCCAGATTTGATATAAGCCCGTTGAGTTGTCCATCCACACAGGCCACAACGTATTGCCCAACGAGGTCATGCTGATGTTATCTCCCTGATATCCTTGCCCAAGCCCCCCGATGGCCTGAGGCCTGAAGGTGTTCGTGCCTACACGAATATCTGTCCATGAGTTGCCCCCGTCAATTGATCGCGAGAGGTAGACAGTTGCAGAATCGCTGGTTGTGTTTCGGTCATCATAATAGAGGACATTTATTCCGCCGCCGTTATCAACATGAATGGCAGGGAAGAATTGCATCTTGCCATTGTTCATTGCGTCGCGGTTTACGCGAATGCCGGCTGACCATGTTGCTCCGTTATTTGTAGAACGGTGAAAAATAATATCCGGATCGGAGCCCGCGGGTGCGAGATTTTTTTCCGCGGTAACAATATAAATCCAACCGTGACGGGAACCTCCGCTTAAATCCGTGGCTATCTTTGGAAGGCCGTTCACACGGATATTTCCCTTTTGCGGGAAGGTTCCCTGAATCCCGTTCGCGTCGTACGCATTTTCTGTAATCGCCCATGTTGCCCCGCCGTTGGTGGAGGTTGCAAACCCGACAAAGTCTTCAGTGAATGGGGAAGTATTAAGCACTCCTGCCCAGCAGAGATTCATCCTGCCGCCCGGTCCGATGGAGAGTTCTGCGCCTTGACTTCGCTGCGATGGCGAGTTGATTTGCGCTGGTGCTGTCCAGTTCGCGCCGCCATCATCCGTGTACGAAAAGTAGACCGGATACGGAGGCGCGAATCGCACCCATGCAGTGTACGATCTTCCGTAGAAACTGCTTGTTGAAATAACGTCCGACGTTAATGACGCCCGGTCCTGGTCGTTTGTTGCGATGGTTTTTTGCGGGCCCCAGGTGCGCCCAAGGTCTGTAGACGAATGAGAATACAAGCCGGGTGAAAATCCGAGGCGGACTAGTATGAAAGTACCATTCTTGTCGATGACTATCCCCGGATCGCCTCGGTGAAATGTAACCGGAGCGCCGGTGCACGTGTCGTTCCCTCTCCACGTTGCTCCTGCGTTTGTTGAAACGTAAATGCCTTCGCTAATGAAACCGTTGGCGGGATTGATTGTATTGGCGGATGCGAACAGAATGGTCGCGTTCATCGGATCACGCGTAATGAATGTTTCTGTTTGGGTGATACTACTTGGATAGATTCTAAACGGCTGACCAATCCGTACCGATGGAGTGTTTTTTCCCTCGCCTGAGCGTCCGGAGGAGTAGTTGTTCCCGGCAAACATGAATGTTAGAATACCCGCCAGTAGTAATGTTCTGTTCTTCATCTTATTCACCTTTCGGAATTAAGACGCCGGAACGTATTTAAACGCTCCGGCGCTTTGTGATTGTCTACAAGGAAAAGCCGAGATTAATCCCGCCATAGTAATTACGCGGTTCGCCAACTTCATAAAACTCGCCGTTGGTTGAATTGATATTGACGAAGCCGACGTAGGTTTTATTGGCGATATTATTGACGCCGCCTGAAATCAAAACATTGAACCGGTCAAATACAAGATCCAGTCCGAGCGACGCGTTCAGCAACTGGTATCCTTTCGTTTGCGCCGAATTCAAATCGTCGACATACATTCCGCTGATGCTCGTGAAATGAGTCTTGACGAAGCCGGTAATGTTCTCATGCAACACGCGCGTGTATGAAAGAGCGAGAGAGAAATTGTGTTTCGGGACGCTCGGTACAACATTTCCCGAGAACCTGCTATCCTGAACAACAATGTTGCCGAGTGTATCCGTTCCAACGTTGCGGGCAATATAGTCGTTGTACGTAAAGTTCGAAAACGTGTAC
>JBBRUI010000051.1:0-19016 GCA_038247945.1 Bacteroidota bacterium
ACACTAGCAAAGCATCATAAACGCGAACTTTTTTGGTTCGCCATCAAAGTGTCATCATTGTTTCCTCCATGATGACGTAAGCGTACCATTTATTGTATAAATTGGAAGTTGGGGTTTATGAGACGGTTACGGTCATACAAGTCGATGATATTATAGCCGCACTTAAATAAGCCGACGATATCAGTTTTAAGCCAAGTTATGCCCCATGTCCAAACTTGATTGGGACCGGTGACTTGCAAAGGAAGTGCTCCGCTGTTTTTGGCTGGCTTCTTGGTATCTACGCGATGATGAAGGGCATTATGTTTGCGAAGAATCCGATACAGAGTGCTTGTACTGCCGTAGTATATTCCTTCCTCAGCAAGCCTGGCGATGATTTGCTCCGGCGTGCAATCGGCGAATCTTTTGGAGTTAGCCACATCATAGAATGTTTGCTGTTCTTCTTTAGTTAAGCGATGGGCAACATATCTGGAGTTTCCTTTTCGTTTATCAACTGCTGCACCAAATCTCCAATTCTGAATAGTTTTCCTGTTTAACTCAAGATATTTACACACCCTCCGCTCGGAGATCATTTAGGCTACCGCTTCATCAATATACCCGAGAATCTCCTCGCGCAAAGTTTGTGGCACTAATCGCCCCCGTTGTCCTCGTACAGATTCGGGTACTTTTTTTTAGAGATATCAGAATTGCCAGCTCAGACAAATCCTTTTCCTGGCGTTTGTTTTCCTTCTGCAGCCGTTTATTGGTCTTTTTCAAATCTGTATTTTCGGTCTTCAAATCGGTTTGTTTGTCGTTCATGATGTTCACCAACTCCTGTTCCCATAATTGCAAATGTTCGGAGTGTAAACCATGCCGTCTAAGCCATTCTCCCTTTGTTTCATCCGATAGAGTTTGACTTTCAAGAAGAAGAACCAGTTTTTCTCCGGGATTTCTTTGCGAGGGAGTAACTTCGTCACATCCATCCAAATTTATACTACCATTTTTAAACTTGGTAATTCAGCTGTTGATTGTTGCTGCATTGATGCCTATTTCTCTGGCTATCTCATTAACTGATCGACCACTTCCATCTTGTGTTCTTTTGACGATGGATGACCTAAAACCTTCTGAATATTTGTCGCTTTTAAAACGATACTGAATTAGTCGTTAATACCGAATCATAAATAAGTTGCCCTAAATCTGGAAGTAACGGAAGAACTATATTTTTCTCTTACGAAACATAAGAAGAATGCTTAAAGATCCAATTTTTCGAGGTAGGCTACTCAATTTTCTAGTACCTACCCGATCTTTTTTTAAGTATCTATACCAACTATTCCTTGACCCCATCCCCGGCGAGGGAGTTCAAAAGAAATTTCTGACCAGCCATGAAAAGAATGGAAAAGGGAACAGCGACCAAAACAGCGCCCGCCGCAAACATAGTAAAATTCTGGTTGGCACGGGTATTTATCAGTTCGAATAATCCTACCGCAAGAGTTTTCATATTATCACTGCGTAAAATTAGACGGGGAAAAATAAAATCCATCCAGGGCATTGTAAAACTGGTAAGGGCCAAGAACATAATCATTGGTTTTACCATCGGGATGATGATCTGAACAAATGTGACAAGATGGTTGGCGCCGTCTACACGTGCTGCTTCCTCTACATTTTTCGAAACAGTATCAAAGTACCCCTTCATCAACCAGGTATTAAATGGTATACCCCCAGTGACATAGACCAGAATTAAGCCCCAGTGGGTATTCAGTCCGTTTATTCTCCATAAAATAACATACGTTGCGACCATACCGATAAAACTTGGAAACATCTGAAGCACAATCATTGACGCCATAAGCGGTTTTCTGGCCTTGAAACGGAAACGGGAAAACACATAGCCGGAAGTAACACATACCGCGAGGGTACATAGAGTATTAAGGATAGCTATTTTCAAAGTATTCCGGTACCAGATAAGATAACTCGTGCCTCGAACGTCCGTAGTCCCTTTAACTATCTGGTCTGAGGGGGTAAGCAAACGCCGAAACTGATACAGAGAGGGCTCTCTCGGTATCGGATTGATAGAAGTTGCCGCAAGTGAATCTGCTTTGGTAAAAGCAGCGCCAATTGTAAAAGCAACAGGATATAAAACCACAAATGTCGTAATTAGAAGAACAATATGCAAGAGAACGGGGACTAAAACTGGTTTATGGCGGGAGGTTTTCTCTTTAGCCGGGATATCAACCATTATATTTCACCCTCCTTAAAGGATTTTGTTCGTGTAAAATTGAAAAGAGCGAACGGTACCAAGAATGCAAAAACTAAAATAGATAATACACAGGCCATGTTGTACCAGTTTTCTAATGTCAATTTATAAATCCATGAAATAAGCAGATCCGTTGCACCGGCTTTTGTTGCAATTGTATCACTGAGAGTCGGTCCTCCGCCTGTAAGAAAGAATACCGCCCCAAAATTATTTATATTGGCAGCAAACTGCATGATAAGAATGGGCATCGTCTGAAACAGAACTAAGGGAAGGGTTATTGCTCTAAATTGCTGAAACTTATTTGCTCCATCAATAATTGATGCTTCATAGAGCTGTGAAGGAATAGCTGTCATGTTACTGGTAATTAAAATCATGCTGTATGGAAAGCCTATCCACATATTAACCAGAATCATCGTTATTTTTGCCATATTAGGATCAGAAAGCCAAGGGATACCCTGTTTAATAATACCGAATTCTATCAAAGTCCTGTTAATTGGCCCGAAGGTACCGTTAAGAAGGTTTGCCCAAATAAAAAGAGTAAGCATCGTAGGAATAGCATAAGGAAGTATAAATATTGTGCGGTAGAACTTGGAAATTTTGATGCGTTTATCTACAAGGAGGACAGCAAAAAACATCCCTACTGCATAACATGAGAAAGTTGAAAGGAAGGCCCACGCCAAGGTCCAAACCGCTACACGTCCGAAAGCCGAGAACCACGCGTTGGAAACACTTGTAGTAAACATAGTTTTGAAATTTTCCAGTCCTACCCAATCAACAAGATGATTCGGAGGTATATGATTCGGAGAGGAATAATTCGTGAATGCAACAAGAATAGAAAAAAGAAGAGGCACTATAGTAAAGAAAGAAATAAGTAGTATTACCGGGAGAAGCCCGAAAAAGGGAAAGGCCTGATCCTCTATAGTATTTTGCGTTTGCGCAAATGTCGGAAATTTATTCTTTTCGACAATTTCTTTTGCGGTATTTTTAGCACTGGAGATGTTAAACAAGTAGATGAGTATATATAAAATGGTTACGATTAATACAATCAAACCGGTAATCATCATAAAAATTGAATGATCACGAAATTTTACACCCAACTCGGGATGCGGGTCTCCGAGAGTGACAAGCCCCACAAGAGCTTTTAAAAAGGGTCCCTGAAAATTCGGGATAAAAGTTCCCGATTCGAAAACAAATAAAAAAATCATTATCATTTCAAACAAAGCAAAAAGAGCACCGCGAACATACTGTTTCAGATATAGAATATGTCCGAGTCCCATAAAACAGGCAGATGCAATTGGTGCGGACCTAACGATTTTTGAATTGACAGTATCCTGGCGACTCATATTTTACTCCAACCGTACAAATTAAACCCGGTGATATCCGAATTGGATACCACCGAGGTCAGGATTAAATTCATCCTGTTTAAAAAAAGAATTATTTTGCCGCTTTCATCGCGCCGGCAGCAGAACCGAGTTCGGTTGCAACATCCGCACCGTCCCAGATGCTTCCAAATGCAGAACCCATAGCTGACCAGTACGTTCCCATCTGTGGAATGGTAGGCATCGGAGTAGCATATTTAGCCTGTTCCAATATCGCCTTTTGGAGAGGATCACTGATAATGATATCTTTTCTTGGGGGAATCTGACGTGTAAGCTCAAGCCTCTTTTCCAGAACCGGTTTGGACACGAGGAATCGGGCAAAGGTTTCCGCTTCGACTGGATGATTACTATAGGCACTAACAAAGGCGAGCCGTACGCCTGAGAAGGTAGGAGGAGGCGTAGTCATGCCAGGGAATGCAGGAAGAGGAACAATACCGAAGTTTATATTTGCCTTGGTAAAATCGTTGATCTTCCAGGGGCCGGTCAGGATCATCGCGGCTTTTCCTTCAGTGAAGGAAGAGTTACAGAAGTCACCTGTAATATCGGCGGAAGGAACATCTAGTAAACCTTTGCGGAGACTCTGATAGTATTTAAGACCCTTGATTGCATTTGCGCTGTCAATGTTGTGCTGATTACGGTCATCGCCTTTCGGTCCGAACAAAGGAGCGCCGTAACCTGCCATGAAGCAATAATTGACATAACCGTCAGCTACAGCCCAAACAAGGGCGAACTTGTTCTTTGATCTATCGTTGAAGGTTTTTGCAAAGGCTTCAATCTCGGTCCAGTTTTTTGGAGGAGTCTTGATAAGATCCTTGTTATAGAAAAGAGCAATGGTTTCGATTGCGAGGGGGTAGCCATAGGTAACGCCTTTGTAAGCAGAACCAATAACGGCGGCATTGACGAAATCTGCAGCAACATCCATGGTGTTCGGCAGAACGTGTCCGCCATTAACCAAAGCACCCAAGTGGTCATGTGGTGCGACAAACACATCAGCGCCGACTCCGGCCGGTCCGTCGAGTTCGATTTTTGCACGTGAATCAACTGATCCAACCGGTTCATACTCTATAGAAACATTTGGATTCTGCTTTTTAAATTCGGCACCGGCCCAAAGCATAAAGTCTTTCTCTGGACCTTCGGATTCCCAAACTTTGAGGGTTATTTTCCCACCCTTTTTCCCATCGGCACTACCTGCGGCAAAGGCTGCTCCGGTAAGCATCATAACGGCGAGAAGCACTAACACAATCTTTTTCATCGACATTCTCTTTCCTCCTGTTTTGTTTCTATCAATTTACCAGTAAATGGTACCAATAAATTAATTTTCATATCATTTGACATATCTGTCAATTTATCGGACTAAATCATTTTCCTACACGAATAATCACAGCGGTCAGCGGTTCTACCGAAACCAATTTTCCCGCGATCGTTAGTCCTGCAGGAGATTTTATACCACCAACTTCTGCGCCACTGGCATCCGCAAAAACAGTAGCACCCGAGACATCACGTCCGACATCAAATGTCATTTTCTTGGTATCGGCATTCGTAAGGATGAACCAGGTACCGTCAGTCCAATCGATGGAATAACCAAGTGTCAAACGGTTTCCTTCTGGGCAGGGAAGAAGTTTAGCGGCTCTGTTAATCTTCGCCATATCTCCGATGCGGAAAACATCAAAGTTCTTGCGCAGCGCGATCATTCCTTTTGTATAGCTGAGCACTTCCGCATAATCCGCATCGAGTGTCCATACGATCTGGTTTATGTCGTCAGAAGAGTCATAACTATTGCGTACAAATTTCCCTACAGTTTCATTTTTACTTTTATTGAAGTTAGGTTTGGTTCGTGCCCGCTCCTGACCACCATGAAGGAAGGCAAGCCCTTGGGAAGTTAAAATACTAAAGTTTCCCAGTTTAATACGTTGGGCAATTTCTTTTCGCTGTACAGGAATGCTGTCGTCCAGTCCAACATTGTGCGAAATACCATCGTGAAGGGTAAGTCCGTCATGGGCTACAATGTACTGGAGGTTGTCCCCCGGATCATCGGCCTTGTAATTGAGCTGAGGCTGGCCAAGAAGATTCCGGTATAAACGTTCAGTATCTGGGCCTTTTGTAGTCAAGAAACCTTTCCCTTCTTCATTAAACCCACCGGCTTTGAGAAGATCGCGGATTTCGTCGTTGAAAACTGACACAGAATCGGTTTTAGTCATATAGGACTGTTCCATTCCAACAGTACCGGTGCTTCCATTATACATCTTCCATCCCTCACCCACGAAAAGGGTACCAGGATTGATCGCTTTTGAAGCAGCATAAGCATCGAGCACGGTCTGACTATCCATGAGACCCATCAAGTCAAAACGGAAACCGTCAACCTTGTATTCCTGTACCCAGTGGCGCACGGAATCGACAATCAATTTACGCGCCATAACGCGTTCTGTTGCAACATCGTTTCCACAACCGGAAGCACTGGTTGGCTTGCCTTGTGCATTTGTCCGGAAGAAATAACCGGGTACAGTGTTATCAAGAAACGAAGTATTGGCCATGTGGTTATACACAACATCAAGAAGAATGCCCATGCCTGCTTTGTGACACTCATTGATCAAGGTACGAAGTTCCGCAATACGGGAATATGGATCTGAGGGGTTGGAAGAAAACCATCCTTCCGGGGTAAAATAATTGTGAGGATCGTATCCCCAATTGTAATTATTGTCGCTTACTTTTCCGCCTTTTTCATATCCCTGTTTTGTCTCATCGGTAAAATAAAAGTTCACGACAGGCATTAACTGGATATGTGTTACACCCAGAGATTTCAAATAAGGAATCTTTTCGAGGAAAGCAGTATAGGTTCCAGCCTTTCCCTTTATTCCGGCATCAGGTGAAATGGTAAGATCGCGGACTGAGATTTCATAAATAATGGCATCTTCGCGCTGTGCAAGGGGTACAAAAGAAGCCGTCATACCACCTGCCGGCAGTGAACGAGTGTCCTTCATGTCTACGACAGCTGCACGTCCGACTCCGCCTTCATTTTGATAGGCAGCCATTGAACGGGCATAGGGATCCAGAGCAGTGACGGTCCCATTGGCATTACGCAATGAAAAGTCATAGAAAAATCCATTCGGATCAACATCGCTAAAGGTAACTGTCCACACACCTGTTTTAGAATCCATTACCATCGGAATTGGATAATCGGCCGTGACAGCACCATCGGCTTTATACAAATTTACTTGTACATCAGAGGAAGTCGGCGCCCAAAGGTTGAACGAAACTGATTTTTTCGCACTGGTATAGATTGCACCGAGAAACGCGTCTTTTGCCGGCAAGGTAGCTTCGGCCATTTGAATGGCAAGCTTTGATCCATCTACAGCTTTGTCACCTTCAAATATACTGTTTTTAAGGATAAGAGCATCGGATGCAATTATGCCTTCTGCAAGCTCTATAGTAACCCTGCGTGCATAATTCATTGAAGTGTCATTTGGGCTTTCGGTATTGTACACCTTCGCAATGGGATAGGTTTTGCCACTTTTCGTTACTACTGAAAAACCGGAAGGACCACCGTCTGTATCCAGTCCATAGCGGCCGCTCAGCATCACTTTGATTTCGGTTGAGGATTCCAGAACAGCGCTCATCGCTTTTGGCTTATATTCTTTTGCTGCAAACGTCGCATTGTCTCCTGAAAAAACGACGACGACATTCGATACATTTGTATCCCAAACGCGGTCTTCATCACCATCTTTGACCCATCCGGATTTTTGACGGACAATCATACCGAACTGCCCATCGGACCCTACAGGTTTTACTCCGAGATTCGAACCATCGAGCTTGAAACGCATATAGCCAATTCCATCTTCAACAGTCCATTCCTGTGTTTTGGGGAATGAAACCGATCCGTCTCCACCGGGTAGAGCCCAAAGCCAAAGAGCCCATGGGGCATAATTTTTATCGGGCCGAACATAATAAATAACAAGTTCGTCTTGTGCGGGAGCTAGTTTCGTGTTCAATGCAATTACCGAGGGGAGTCCCGCAGGCGCCGCATTTTCAAATGTCCCCGGTGCCCCGGAAACCAGTCCTCTGGCAGGAGATCCATTTTCCTTTTTTTCTATTTTCGCGTTGGTAGCGCAGGCGCTTACTAGTAGTAAAAAAAGAACAATCAGCCCAAGGGCAGTATTTCGTTTTGCTTTATTCATGAAATTCCTCCAAGATTTAAAACGGTTTAATAAACCGGTTTAGTTTAGTATAACAGCACTTTTACGAAGCACGCAACGTTTATTTAACGTATTTCTTCGTTATTTTACAAAGAACCCGGCATAAGGAATCCCACGTTCGCTATTCTATCTTATAGACCGCAAAGCCGCGCGCATCAATTTTTTCAATACTAATGTCTTTCTTGCCCGGCACTGCAACAACGTCGCCGGACGAAAGTACCGGGGATATTTTGCTTTCCGGAGTAACAGATGATAGGGCAAAAAACAGACTGCTTTGTGCTGCGGGGGAAAGGTTGAAAACGCATAACAAGGTTTCGTTTTTATAAGTCAGCGTATAAGCAGCTACCTCGGTGGATCCGGAAACAGACACTTTCTGGTAGACACCGCGGCGCAGGGCGGGGTAAGAGGCCCGGGCAGCAAGCAATTTTTTATGCAGGGAGAGTGTTGAAGAAGGATTGGCCTTCTGTTGAGCGACTTGATCCCACTGGAGGTTGTAACGCAAACGGATATCCTGATTTCCAAAATTTGGCGCGTCAGTCTGACCTATCTCGTTCGCATAATAGATAAATGGGGTGGCCGGAAGCAACAAAGATATGGCCGTGGCCAAGTTCAACTCGGCGGGGGTTTTGTAAATGGAAGCAGGTCGGCTCGATAAATTGTCATGGTTGCTCAAAAACAAAGCAACCGAATCTGCTGCCTGAAAATCAAAGACTCCCTTATTCTTGAACCGGAGAGCCATAATAACCTTTCCCGAAAAATCAAAATCAAAAACCATGTTGAATTCTTTTTTCTCTGGTGTTCCTAAATAGGATTCAAGCAAGGGCCGATTTGTGTTAATCCAAGCCTCGGCGACCATAAATTTCGGGGAGCCGAGAGCGGCATAAGAATCTACAACTTCGGCTCTCAGTTCATTAAAAAACTCATGTGTTGGCGGGCGGTCACTCTGCGCGTTAGTTCCCGCATCTTCTATCATGTAACGGGCTGCATCTATTCGAAGGCCGTCAAAGCCTTTATTAAGCCAGTAACGGGCGACGTTTTTCATTTCTTCCCGCACTTCATAATTTCGGTAGTTAAGGTCGGGCATTGACGAATTAAAAGCGCCATAATAATTAGACATGCGGCTAATATTTGAATACCAGGTATTCGAGTTACCCATCGGGTTCCAGGAGAGTTTGACATCATTCCACAGATACCATGCTTCCTTACTGTTTTCCGACTTTGCCGACTGGAGAAACCAGGGATGATTGTTGGATGTGTGGTTTGGAACAAAATCGAATATTACTTTCATACCCCTCTTATGAGCCTCACGGAGTAATTCTTCAACCTGTTCCTCGTTGCCGAAATAGCCATTAACTTCATAATAGTCGACGGTATCGTACCCATGCATATTATAGCTTTCTGCTGCACCCTTTCCCTGGCAGTCGAAAATGGGAGAAAGCCAAATTGCATCCGCTCCGAGATCGTTTTTAATATAGTCAAGTTTAGCCGTTATTCCCCTAAAATCACCGACTCCATCGCCATCGTAATCATTGAAAGATTTAACCCAGATATGATAAAAGGTAGAATCCTTATACCAGTCGGTAGTAAGTCCTGTCGCCTGATTCGCAAGGGAAGCGGCATCTATCGAGACATTATTAGGGCTCTTATATGTTTTATTTCCCACCCATTCAAAAAGAGGAGAAGAACCATTGGACGTTTTTTCTTTATTCGTTCCCGTTGCCGCTTGGGTATCAGGGGCAGAAGAACAAGATCCAAGTAAAAAAACCGCGAGAAAACATCCCGCAATCAGGCTTTGTATTCTTTTCATGATTAACCTCCAAAGAAATAAAAAGAGGAAGTACTATTGTACCTCCTCTAAAATGAAGAACGCTCTTGCAGAGTTCTTTATATGCACCCTGTACAACAGAAGGTGCAAAAGCAGGTCTCGGAAAAAACCGGCTTTTGTACATTCCGGAATGAGGGCGTTCCCCGGATTCTTACATCCGGGAAAGTGGAGATCTCCAGACGGAGATCTCCAAAAACATACAACTAATTCCTTATTCAAATTTCCAAGTTGCGATTATTCCTGAAGAATATGTTCCAACGATCTTTTTAATCAAGGCAGGTCCGGTCCAGGTATTATCAAGTTTGGCATTTCCACCTGCAGCCCCAAGTTCATTATCCCAAGTGGTGTCTTTGGCTAATTTGAACTCAACTATCGGGTCACTGGTGATGCTCGCAACTGGCAATGTTATTGTCACTTTTCCGCCAGTTACAATTCCGCCGGGATTTCCAGACGCTGTCCAACCAAAAGCATTTCCTCGAATGGTCAAATTCAATCCTTCATAACTAGCCGGAAGTCCAGTAACCTCAATTGAACCGATAGCCATCTGGGTTCCATCATGCATTGCATTCGAGCATCCGGCTACAGAAAAAAGAATGGCCATTGTTGCCAGTATTGCTAATATCTTTTTCATTTCGTATTTCTCCTTGTACCTTAAAAGTCCCACTTCATGCCCATGCGGAACTGTGCTTTGCCCGCAAAGTCGTCAATAGACTTGTCGGCGCGGTAACCGTCCAACTTCAGATTATCCTTCATGTCGTCATAAGGATCCATGTTATACACGAAAGCACCGAAGAACACACCGTCTTTGAGGGCTTTAACTTTGTAGTTAGCTCCAAGACTGAAAGCCAATGCCTCGTTCTGGTTTTTCTGTGCAGCGGTAGCATCACTGCTAGTGATGGTTCTAATTCCAAGACCAACTTCACCATTGATTCCGGGTTTTGTTCCGATAACAACAAGAAGAGAATTGAACATTTTAACATCTTCGTTTCGGATAGCATAGTTAACATCAAGGGAGGTAAGGGCTGGAACAAGTTCGGGCATTCCAAAATGGAGTCCGAGTTCATTGAACTTGAACTTGTCCTTGCTTGCCACACCATCGGAGTTGTTCACATCCATCTTGGCATAGGCATCAGCTGTCATGTTCATACCGGCAACCTTAGCAAGATCAATATTGACATAGGGCTTGAGGCTGACAACATTAGCAAGCTTGAGGTCATACTTGTAGGTTGTCGCAAGTTTGGATTCAATACCTACCTTAGCACCATCAATTACATTCATCCATGGATCAATGAAAAAGGTTGCTTTTCCGGCGTTGCCTGCAACATCATCGGATTTACCATACAACATTGCTGCATTGGGATCATACTTGCCACTTTTTGCAGTTACACCAAATTGATCAACAGTGTATGCAACAGAAGCTTCCCATGCGGTAGCTTCCTTGACTGTATCCGTGGCAGTAGGTATAGAAAATTGACCCTTTACGGTGACAGGACCAACAACAGCTTTTGCTCCGGTAATTGCATTCCCGGTGAATTCTTCGAAGAATTCGGAAGCGTTCTGTGTTACTGCAAGAGATTTTACATCCCACTGTGTTTCAATGGTATATGCACCCTTGTAGGTCGCAGAGAGCCAGCTTCGGGCACCCATGTTGGTGAGTGTTTTGTTCGGTACAATTGCAACGTCAAGCTTTACATCGCCAAACTGCTGAACCATAGCACCATTCGAGAACTGGAAGTATCCGTCGCCAGCGTCTTTATCTGTTACGGTTTCCCAGATAATAGTTGAACGCTTTGAGGGTTTTGCATACTTATAACCACTTTCAAGGTTCACATAGGAGGTATTGAGTCCTGCCTTAAAGTGACCGATAGAGGGGGGTGTGCCATCATTCAGATAATTGAAGGGGTTAAAAAGCATTCCCGTAGCAAAATCATTCATACCCTTGTCAAGTTTGACAGAAGAAGCACCAGTGGGAGAAGTCTGCCAGAGGGTCTTGGTAGTGTCAAAAGCCTTGATTTCAATAAATACAGGCATATTCTTGACGATCTCGCCGGAGATTTTCCAGTAAGATTTAGCCTTGATCTGTACATTATCACCTTCAAAACCTTTTTTTTCTGGATCTGAAATGTTACGCGTGATGAAATTGGAAACAAGGTCAACCTGGGTAAAGGTTCCAAACTTGAGTCCGGCTGCGCTCAGTTTTTCAAGAGCGGCAGTATCACCGGTTGCTTTTGCTGCTTCAACTGCAACGAGTTTTGCAACATCAACAACACCATTTTTTCCACCATAACCATCGTCAAGGAAATCCGGTGCTTTAATATCAAAGGTATAAATACCATCCGGAGTAAGCCACTTGTACTTCATAGTGGTAGCCATGGGAACAGTTGTTTTGTACTCCCATCCTTTTTCTACCTTGGTCATCGGAATTGCTCCAGCCGCCCAGTTAGTGAAATCACCAACAACAGTTACGTCTGCAGCTTTAGGGTTTCCGTAGAAAAAAGTAACTTCAGCGTTACCGTCACCGAGAGCTTTCACTGTCACTTCAGCAAATACTACACAGCCGAGTATCAGTAGAGCAGTGATGAATGCGAAAATCTTCTTCATCTTATATATCCTCCTGTCTTTTAAACCGTTTTAGTAAACCGGTTTAAAGTCAGGTTACGCCCGAATTCAATCTTTGTAAAGAAATATTTCGAAAATTCGTACTTATTTTGCTATTTTTACTTAACCGCTTTACTTCCTTCGATATATAGGAAATATTTCAATATGTACAAGAGGCTCAAATTAAAGAAGAACCCATCCACCAGCCGGTATATCCCCATAACCCGCCGCTTTTTTTTCACCTTCTTCAAGGAGATGGGCATACTTATTTTTTTCAAGTACCTTGCTACCACGGTTCACTAGGGCTGTTACTCTCTGATCTCCGTCGGTAATTCGTATGCCAAAAAGATCGCCTACTATTTCGTCGTACACCCAGGTATGACTGCCCTTGTTGCAAAGAACCATGTATTTTCGTCTGACAGCGATAATATCTTTGATAAATTCATACTGGTTACTATTCTGGAAAGCAGGATCCCAGGGCATACAGCGGCGACAATCGGGGTCATGATCTCCGATAACAGCATATTCACTGCCGTAATAAAAGCACGGAGAGCCCGGAAGCAAGACCAGAAGCAGCCATGCCTGTCGGGCCAAGGCAATATTGCCCGAAAGTTGGCTGATCAACCTCTCCGTATCATGGGAATCGAGAAGATTAAAAAGAGAACGGGTAACCCCTAAAGGATAGGACATCTCGAGGGTAGTCATACGCTCGGCCAGGGCTTTTCCATCAGGTATTTCTTTTGAACAGCGAAGGAAATTGCAAAATGCCTGGCCGGGGTGATAATTCATTACCGAGTCGAATTGATCTCCTCTAAGCCAGTCAATGGAATGGTGCCAGATCTCGCCCACAATGTAGGCATCGGGTTTAGCTTCTTTGACACGCGTACGGAAAAGCTGCCAGAATTCGTGATCGACTTCATTTGCCACATCGAGCCGCCAGCCGTCAATATCACATTCTTTGATATAAAATTCTGCCACTGCAAGAAGATACTCACAGGTTGCGGGATTTGCAGTATTCAGTTTCGGCATGCCCGTCGTAAATGCGAATGTCCTAAAATTTGCTTTATGACCGTCCCATTTTGCTTCGGGATCGTTAAAAAGAGGGAACCGGTCGATAATAAACCAGTTTTTGAATGCCGAGTTTTCACCTTTTTCCAGCACATCGAGCCAGGGGGCGAATTTTGTTCCGGAATGATTAAAAACAGCATCAAGAATTATTTTTATTCCCTTTTTATGGCACTCCGCGACCAAGGTTTTAAGATCGTCAAGAGTCCCGAAAGCAGGATCGATCTTCATGTAATCGGTGGTGTCATATTTATGTACCGATGGTGATTCGAATATCGGAGTTAAGTAAATACCATTGAAACCGAGAGATGCGATATGGTCAAGCTTTAGTGTAATCCCCGGAAGATCGCCTCCGTAAAAATCCAGATTGCTAACCTTTCCCAGTTGCCAATCCTTTGTTCCTGCTCGATTTAGAGAAGGATTTCCATTATTGTAGCGTTCTGGAAATATCTGGTACCAAATAGTATCGCTCACCCATTTAGGAGAATGGAATATTTCTTTTTGATGGATGTAGGGAAAGACAAAGGTATTCCAGGTATTCTGTAAGTCTACTGTATCTACGAGCCCTTTTTCTCCCAACGCCCAAGTTTGGTTTCCTTTATGAATGATGAACCAATATTTCAGACGCTTAAATGGTGGTGTGATAAAAATCTCCCAAAAATCGTGAACTCCGTTCGTACCGCATTTCGTCATCGGCTGCACTGAACTGTTCCAAACGTATTTATCGCCAATTTTATTCATTTCAAAAGGATCTGCGCTGACAATTTCTACAAGATCGATATCAAAAGTGGCTGTCTTGATCCGTATATGCACTGTGCTTTCATCGAGAGCGTAGCACCACGTATCGCCGCAATGATGATAGATAGCTGCCTTGTTCATCAAATTACCCCTTGTATTATTTCTTTCTATACTAATCGAAAGAGAGTATATTCATTTAATTCAGATAGGTAAACCGCTTTACCTTGCGGTTTTTACATTCTCCTGCTATCATTTCCGTATGAATATCCATATTGAAAAAGAAACTAATCGACGCTTTGCCTATACAGACCGAAAAAATGGATACCTTGAACTGACCAGCCAAGCATCTGCATCCAGCACCGGAGGTTACTTCCGCGGAGAACAAAAATATCTTTCGGATTTTTTTATCTCGATTGTCGGGAGCGATTCCCAGCCAAGATCTTCGGCTTTTTTCAGAAACAATGCAAAATACACAGATGTAAAACCTGAAGGATTTTCCGTCGTTTACGATCATGCTGGTCTCCATAGTACGTTAGAGGTGTCCCTTCTTCTGCATGAACAGGCTTTTTATCTTGCTCTTCGCGAGGAAGCTCCCCTTCCTCTGGGAATGAAAGCAGGCCTCGGCATCGTATTGTCTAGAGGAGTCTGGACACGACATGAAGAAGAAGGGATAACCTTCTATCAGAATCATTGCGGAACAGTTCTCGCCTCTGATTGTCCTTTCACTCTCGAAACGACAAGTAACGACACTGTCATTCTTTTTCCGGAACAAGGGGAGGGAGAATGGTATCTGGTATTCGAGGAAGACGATATTTCCGCGCAAAAAAAGGCAGTAACGCTTGTCCGTTCCCGGGCAATAGATGCCCACAAACAACAGATACTCGATTTTTTTAAGGGATGCATAAGCGATTCCGGCGACCAAGCTTTTGATGAGGCAGTCCGGTGGGCTCAGTTTTCCGGCTGGCTATTAGTAACCAATGACAATGGAAAGGGCATCTGGGCGGGACTTCCGTGGTTTCGGGACAACTGGGGAAGGGATACCTTCATCGCACTTCCCGGAATTCTACTGGTAAGCGGGCGTTTTGCGGAAGCTAAGGACGTATTAACCTCTTTTGCAGTACACCAGAACCGCGACAGTACAAGTACCGATTATGGACGTATTCCGAACCGCTTTCGCGACAAGGATGATGTTATTTTCAATACAGCCGACGGGACCCTTTGGTTTATACGTACGCTTTGGGAATATGTCCAATACTCGGGCGATATCGCTATATTCGATGATCTTCGCCACACAATAGACTTGGCTCTTGAAACCGATATTAAAAAAAGGACAGACCATCACGGATTTTTACTGCATGGGGATGCCGATACCTGGATGGATGCCCGTATTCAGGGGGACAAACCTTGGTCTGCCCGGGGGGATCGCGCCTGTGATATTCAGGCACTTTGGTATACAGCCCTCCGTATCGGCGCGCGAATTGCGCATATCCTTGGTGATGCAGAGGCCTCTATTTCCCGTGATGCTTTGGCCGAAAAGCTTCGAAAATCCTTCCGTACATATTTTTGGTGTGATGAACGGCACGCACTCGCGGACCGTCTTCCTCCGGGAGCGCATGGAGAATGGCTCCGGGATTTTCGAGTGCGACCAAACCAATTATTCGCCTTATCGGTTCCTTCAATTCTCGATAGCAATGATAAAGATGAATACTCCCTTCTTGACGCATCACAGAAAGCGAACATTCTCGAAAATGTCACACGGGAACTAGTGTCTCCATTTGGTCTTTTCAGTCTTGCACCCGATGACCCACTGTTTCATCCCCGCCATGAAAACCCTGGACAATATCATAAAGATGCCTCCTACCATAACGGTACAATTTGGATCTGGAATACAGGGGCTTTTATCAGTGCCTCTGCAGGAAACAACCCTTCCGATTTGTCCCCAGTTTCGGCCACCCTTCTAAAAAATGAAGCTGAAATAATTTTATCTCTCGGTTGCGCAGGAACTTTAGCTGAAAATATCAATGCGGAATGTGCCAAGGATGGAAGCCCGGTTCTTTCGGGCACGTGGTCGCAAGCTTGGAGTGTGTCCGAGTTTACCCGAAATGTATATCAAGACATCATCGGTTTTAATCCACGCCTTTCAGACAACAGTATCGAATTGCATCCCCACCTGAGCGAGGGTATAGACCGCTGGAAGGCGGAACCGTTTTTTGGGCCTGGTTGGAAGCTTTCCATTGAACTCCAACGATTCAAAACGAAGAAGGGCAATACTGATTTACGGTGCCGTCTCTTGTGGATAACCGACGGGAATAGTAGGCTAATCAATAAAACAATGCAAGAATTACCTGAGCTAAGGGTTAATGGTGTCTTCCTTATACCGGGGAAGATGCTCGAACTGCATTTTCCTCTTACAAAAAACACTAATCAGCGAATTGACACCGTGCAAGAAGAATCTCTTTTTCCCCTGCACGATTTTACTCCCGAATGGTGCGGCTCTATCCATCAAAAAGAGTATCTCGAAAAGCTCGTCCTCCGCGACAGAGTAAACAGCCACAATGGAAGCGATGTTAATGCAGCGGCCCTGGAATGGTATTTCGATTCTGACTTTTTCAAGAAAAAGTATCATACTCATCTTCCCCTGGGTTCGTTGTGGTCTCCTTCCGGAACTGTGTTTCGTCTATGGGCTCCAACCGCTCGATCCGTCTCGCTAATCCTATATCCGGACGGTGAGAATTCTTTTCCAAAAAAAGTGCTGCCTATGAAAGAAGGCTCTCTCAAGCTTCATAACGCGGGTGTATGGGAAATCTTGGTTGAAGGCGATCAGAGTGGAACGCATTACCGTTACCGCATCCATTCTCATGGAATCATCCGCGATTCTGCCGATCCGTTTGCGCAAGCTTGTGGGGTAAATGGACTCCGCTCTTTGGTTATTGATTTTAAAAAAACCGATCCTGCTGAATGGGACACAATCAACGCACCCCCACTCGCTTCGAAGAACGATGCAGTTATATATGAAGTTCATGTCGCGGATATTTCGTCATCCCCCGACTGGAATGGGGACCCTTACCTCCGGCGTTCCTATTTGGGTGCAATTCAGGAGGGAACTTCCCACAAAGGCGTCCCGACAGGCTTCGACCATATAAAAAGTCTTGGCATCACGCATATACAACTCCTGCCGATTTTCGACTTCGGCAGTGTAGACGAAAGGCTGAGGGAAGATCCGACTTATACCGAAAAGCTTCAGGGAGGCCTGTTTAATTGGGGGTATGATCCATCCAATTACTGCGCGCCTGAAGGCTCATATTCCAGCAATCCATTCAATGGCATAGTCCGTATCCGCGAACTGAAAACTCTCATTCGAGAATGTATTACTAACGGAATCGGTGTGATTATGGACGTAGTGTACAATCATGTGCCTGCCGCTCAAAACCATGCGCTCGGTATTTGTCTTCCCGGCTACTATTTCCGTGTGGATAATTATTCAGGGGCAGGTGACGACACCGCAAGCGAACGCGAAATGTTTCGCGCCTATATGATTCGTTCATTGTGCCATTGGCTTTCAGAGTACAAGCTCTCCGGTTTCCGTTTCGACTTGATGGGACTCCACGATGTAGAAACAATGAACCAAATAGTGTCGGCTCTTCGTAACCTAAAAAGCGATGTCCTCATTTATGGTGAGGGATGGGACATGTATCATGGGGAAAAAATGGTCAGCGCTAGTATGAAAGAAGCCCACAAGATGAACGGTATCGGTTTTTTCAATGATGCATTCCGTTGCGGAATAAAAGGACCTGTTTTCAATGAACATGAAGGCGGGTATATTCATAACGGAAGTCATCGAGAGGCTGTCAAGTTCGGCCTGGTAGGGGCTGTATATCATCCCCAAGTTCACAACCGCCTGGTAGACGGTACTGCGAATCAGAATCCCTGGACAAATCTAACAGCTTCTTCGGTAAATTATACCGAAATACACGATAATTCAACTCTCTACGACAAACTTCTTCTAGTAGAAAGCGACAAGAATGAAGCCTATTACGAAAGGCTTCAGAAAACAGCCATAAGTCTGATTCTTCTTGCACAAGGACTACCGGTACTTCACGCAGGTATGGAGTTCATGCGAACAAAAGAGATCTCCCCGGAAATTTTAACTTCTGCTCCTTACTTGGAAGACCTGTACTGGACTGCCGACCACTCTCGAGCCTTTTCGCATAATAGTTATAACCTTTCCGACAAGATCAATCGCCTTGACTGGGATCGATGCGCCGCAAAACGCCATATTGTCGAATATGTCCGTCTCCTTATCGCAGTAAGAAAATCTCATCCACTGTTCCGTCTTCGCAACGAGGAAGAAGTTAATTCACGCATTTTGTTTTTGGAAGCCGAGTCCATTCGCAAACACGGGGTGGTTGAAAAAAAGGATACAAAGGACAGAAAGGGGAAAGCCCTCCTACCCGGAACTCCTTTACTTGCTTGGACAATTAATGGAAACGCATTGCTAGATACATGGCATGGGGTCTGTATTATTGTAAATCCATCTGACTCCTCCGCCGATTTTATTCTCCCCCCCTACTTTAAAGGAGGGAGCTGGAATCTTATTACTGATGGAGAATATTTTAGTGATAAGACGGGAAGCAATAACGCAAACAATGTGCCTCTAACCGAAAAAACAGGATCTACGGTATCTATCGCCGGAAAAGCGCTATATCTGTATGCAGAATTTTAATTTGTTCGAAACAAAGCATCGCCGAAAGGACGGCAGCGTTTTCGTTGTGGAAGTTTCCGCCACATTCCTAAGTATTGAAGAAGGACAAGTGATTAGTTTCATAAGCGCTAATTTCACCCCATCTAGTAATTTTTTGGGGACAAGATATAGGGAAGCAAGAGCTTGATGAAATGACAAAGGTATTTGTACGGTTCGTGACCGTTAGCCTTGGCGGTTTCCAGGATGCTATATAAGGTCGCGCCGGCCCATACCCCTTCCTTTGAATCATAAA
>JBBRUI010000052.1:0-18958 GCA_038247945.1 Bacteroidota bacterium
AACACCGCATTCGTATCACTCAAAATTAGATGTCAGAAAAAATCTTGAGGCAATTTCCATTCATTTGTTTTCGTCACACATTTTTTTCCTTCCTTCTCTTCGCCGCACTTGATTATGGGATATCCGCTACCAAAGCGGACTATCTCGTCGTCGAGCGTCCGCAACAGCTTATCATCTACAACCAATACCAGCAGCGGGTTTCGTCATCCGAAAAATCAGCGTTTCTTTCTGATGTCCCTTTCAGAATTCTTACCCCCAATGATGTATTGGGAGATGGTTTTACCCGTTGTACGAAGGTCGAACTCGGCGGCAAGAATTTCTTTCTCGAAAAAGATGAGAATGGGACACTGCTCGGTGCCGAAGGTGCGGGCGCCCGGCAAATGTATTCTGCTGCAGAAATCCTTGAGGATACAATTGAAATTCTGAACTCCAACCGTTTCGTGTTATCGGACATGCAGCAATCCCGGACGTTCGGCCTGCAGGAAGGTGATCGGGTTGTCAGAATCTTCCGGCTCAATGGGAAGATATACGGCAAACTACTCGGCGCAAACGAGCGATACGGGTGGATCAATCTTGACGATGCGTCATCGAAAGACTGGAGAGTTGCCAGAGAGCCTGGCCTTTCTGTCTCCGACCAATTGCGGAAAGTTCTTCCACAAATAGAGCTCAGGTTGAAAGAAGTAAACGAAAAGCTAAACAGCTTGTACAACCACTTCAACCGAAAATCTGCACAACAACGTCAAGCGCCGCAATGGCAACTCCAGCGGATGGGAAATACAGTCGTGTGCGTTCTTGTTCCCGACGGTGCCGGCGATCAGTTTACTGAGAGCTCCCATCTTTTCGGTAAAAATTTGGAGGGGCTGCTTCTCGGAACGGAGCTTCGTATTGCCGTATCGCCGGGCAGACTAGAGATACGCAGCGAGGTAATGGAATGAAAGGGCGGTATCTCGAACACGCGATAAGCATTTTTCTCGTCACGTCGATTTTTGTCGGTCTCATCTACTACGTGCAAAAGAATGTTGCGGCAATGAAGCCCGTTGCTGACCCGAGGCTGCAGGAGTATTTGAATCTGGGATTCATTGACTTCGGCGACCCGCTGGATAAAGCGCTCTTCAAAGAGACGCTGGATATTTTCTCTCCCGACTATCTCGCCCGCAACAATTTCCTTCTTCAGTCGATAGAGGATTTACGCCGCGAACAGTTTGCCAACGCATTGTATAAGACCGGCGGCGAGCTTCGTGGCTTGACTGTGGAAAAAGCGCAACAGCTTCTCGTCATGTATCTTCAGTTTATTTTCGTCTACATCATTGTCATGTCGTTGAGTTATTACGGGGCTCAGACTCTCGGCATTCTCCGTTTCATCCTGATGAAGCAAAATCGTTCGTCGTATCTTCTCCGGCTTTTCACGGATCCACCGTCCTCGCTTCCGCGCATGGTCGGTCAGAGAATCTCTCTTTTTTTGAAAGCGTGTGTGAAAGGCGTCGCGTACATTATTCTATTCTCGCCCGCGTACGTGATTGCGTATTCATTCAAAACAGAATTCGCAACCGACTCATATTTTTTTATGGTTCTTCTGGGGATTGTTTCCAACGGATTGCTGATCAATTACGCGAACCGGTTCTACACATTTCTCGTCTCCGAAAGCCGCCGGGGTTATGTTGAGACTGCAATCGTCAAGAACCTGCACAATTCGTATGCGTGGCACGATCCGGAGGGGATAGCGCTTAAGTCTGTGTTCCGGCTCCGTAAAGCTTTTCCATCGCACGTCTTTCAACATATGTACATTAATGCCCGGCGTCAATTTCAGCCAACTCTGAAAGAGCACGCGTCGTTTCTCATTACCGGCTTGGTCATCATCGAGATGGCGTTGAACATTCAGGGCCACTTGAGTTATGAGATGCTGAAAAATATTCTCTACAAACAGTACGACGTCGTACTCGGCATCATCCTCGGAATCTTCCTACTCGTCAAGGCAACAGAAATACTCGTCGATGTTTGGATAATCAGGCAGGCAAAAAAATACGGCGACATTCCCGCATGACAATAAATCGAACACTCTCCCGCAACAGAGATACAATCTGGCTTCTCATCTGGATAAGCGGTTTAGCTGCGTTGTGGATATGGGACGTGCTCTTCCTGAACGCGCCCGCGCTGTACCGCCTGACAGTTGCGTCATTCAATACGTTATTGGTGGGATTGCTTGTTGTAATAATTTCGGCAGTTTTCGGATGGCTGAGCGGCGTTTCCCTGAACTTTTTTGAAGAAGGAAGAACGAAGCTCGGATATTTCTCACTCATGTTCTTCCTCAATGTCATCCGATCCATTCCGCAAATTGTCGGGATCCTCATCGGGTACATCATTCTGACGTTGCTTATTGTCAACGATGTTTTGCGGAGCCAATTCGCCCAGCTTCTGTGGATGTCCTTCGTGATCAGCGTGTTCGTATTTCTTGAGGTGGCCGATCTGGTTCGTGAACGGATTACCTATTATAAAAAACTCGACTTCTTCGATGCGATGCTTTGTTGCGGGATCAAGGAAAGCAGAATTGTGAACGTTGAAATTTTGTGGAAGAACAGCCGGGCACACCTCCTGCACAAACTTATCTCCATCTTCGGCGTTACGATATTTCTGCTGTGCAGCATCGACTTTATTATTTCCGTCGGCCTTTCCACGGATGTCAGCCTCAGCAATTTCCCGATGACGCTCGGCGGTTTGCTCGCGAAGATGGACAGCAAGCAGGATATCCTCGCCATCGGAGCGGTAGTGACAAGCATGAGGAATTTCGGCTCGCTCTTCTTTGAACATCTTCAGGGAATAAGCACGGCATTTATCATCGTGTTTACGCTGCTGTGCATCTACAAGATCTCAAATGGATTTGTCAGGAGGCATCGCTTATAGAGATGAAGGCTTCCAGACAAATTCATATTGCAACAGGCAATCGTGTTCTTGTATCGATTAAGGATTTCGAGATACCGGAGAACAAGATAACGCTTCTGCTCGGGGAGTCGGGCATCGGAAAATCATTGATGTCCAAAGCTGTGTACGGGCTGCTCGATGCGGATGAATTGTCGATCACGATCGACGGCGAGACGTACAAGAATTATCTCGTCCGCCCGGAAACGCGACAACTGCAGCATCAAAGCTTTTTTGTATTCCAGGAACCATCTACCCACCTTAACCCGCTTCTTACTCTCGGTTCGCAGCTTCGGGAAGGGAGTTTGCAATCATCCCGTAACGAAGAAGAAATTCTCGGGCGGCTGTGGGAAAAATCTCCCGCCGGCGATGTGCAAAAAATTCTCGACGTCTACCCGAAACCCTATCGTCCCAGCGGCGGTGAGAAGCAACGCATACTTTTGGCGATGGCGTTCAAGAAGATCGACATGATGCTCGCTCATGGTGGGCCGTTGAATTATGAGATGTTGATATTTGATGAACCGACCGGCAGTCTGGACAATTATTACCGTGATTTGTTTCTGGCGATGCTCTTCGAACGATTCAGAAAAATGAACTTCACCTGTCTGCTCATCACGCATGATTATTCCATGATCGGGAAAATCCATGAGAGCCATCGGGACTTGATGGGGCGCGTAGCGTTCAAGGAAATAACACTGCATCAGGATACTCTGCGATTGGAGAATTTTGATCCGGACACGTATCTTCAATGGTTGAGCCATCAGCACCCGAACAACGCAAGCGGAGCGGCTTCAATACAATTACTTTCCGTCGAGAACGGTGCACAGGTTTTCGGGCGAAGGCTTACCATCTCACAAGAAAAAAACTTTGAGCACACTTCACCGTTAGTGCTGAATTCAGGCGAGATGGTATACCTGAAGGCGGCGAGCGGGGTGGGAAAGACTACACTTGTCAAGCTTGTCATGGGATTGCTGAGAGCGGAAAAGCTAAGCGCGCATCTTGGCGACATCCATCTGACTGAAACAACTCCGGCGAAATTCTGGCAGCGGAAGATATGGGGACGGAAGATGACGATGGTGTTTCAACATGCGGATGAAGCGCTGAACCCGGAGTCAACGGTCAAGGGAGTTTTTGCCGGACTGCCGACGTTGCGGAACCGTTCCGACGCTGAAATTCTTGAGACGCTTGCCGAGCTGTTTGATGTGGATTCAAGTTTTCTGAACAAGAAAGTAAAACATTTGAGCGGCGGACAAAAGCAACGACTGAACTTGTTACGCGGCTTCGCTCTTGATACGGACGTTCTGATTCTGGATGAGCCGTTGAACGGCCTGGACTTTGAAAGCGCCGGCAAAGTAATAGCAATGCTGCAGCGGAAGCAGAATGCCGGCAAGGGAATTCTGCTCATCTCTCACAACGAAGAAATCTTTGACAAGCTCGTCTCCCCCAAAAACATTTATTACCTGCGCGCCGAAGTTCAAGATTGAACCTTAGTTCCTTGCCCGAAAAACGGTAGCACTCCCAATTGTTTTGTGTTAGATTATACCATGAAATTCACTCATGACGAAATGATAAGTGCGATGCAGAACGATGACGCCGCGTATGACGGCAAGTTCTTCGTCTGCGTTAAGACAACAAAAATTTATTGTCTGCCCTCTTGCAAAGCAAAGCTTCCTCTTGTCAAGAACGTAATCTTCATGGAGACGCGTGAAGAAGCAATTGCTGCGGGGTTCCGCGGATGCAAGCGATGCCGGTCTGAGTTTTTCCCGAATACGCGCCCAGCGTGGCTGGAGCCGGTCGTGCAAATGATAGAACAATCCACCACACGCAAACTCGACGAGGTTTCACTTGCCAAAGTTGCCCGCGTGGATATTTCCACCATCCGCCGGTTCTTTAAATCGTACATGCACACAACACCGATGGCAATGCACCGCAAACTCCGCCTGGAACACGCACACTCTCTGATCAAGCGCGGCGCTGATTACCTGACCGCTGCATACGAAACAGGATTTGAGTCATCCAGCGGGTTCAGGGAAGCATTCATCAAACATTACGGATATCCTCCCGGGCGAACGAATGGAATCTGAATTGATCATCTACAAAATTATCGAGAGTCCGGTCGGTCAGTTTATTGCGGGTGTGACGCAAAAAGGATGCTGCTTGTTTGAGTTTGGCGACCGAGGCGGTATGGAACGCATCCGCGCCCGAATGATGAAGCGATACAATGCCGAATTGAAAGAGGGAACCAACGAGTTGCTGGAGGAAATCGGAAAGCAGTCGAACGAATATTTCAGCGGGAAGCGACGGGAGTTTGATTTGCCGATTGATCAGAAAGGAACGACATTCGAAAAAAGTGTTTGGAATGCGTTGATGAAAATTCCGTACGGCACAACTTGTTCGTACGGCGAGATAGCTGCCCGGCTTGGAAATCCGGGCGCGGCGCGGGCAGTTGGCCGCGCGAACGGACTTAACTATATCCCTATTATCATTCCATGTCATCGCGTGATTGAAGCGAACGGTGAACTGCGCGGTTACGGAGGCGGCTTGTGGAGAAAACGATTTCTGCTTGAGCTCGAAGGCGCAATTCCAAAACCAATGTTTGCATAGAGGACGATGATACAATGGATGAACGGGAATACGCACTTGGTACCGACGACGCTGAAATTGTCCGGCTTGGAGTTCAGCACAAACTCTGGAGTTCCTCTGCGTTCGCAATATGGGAGCGTGCAGGAATTTCTGCCGGCATGACCGTTCTGGATATTGGCTGCGGACCCGGATATACAAGTTTCGATTTAGCGGGAGTTGTAACTTCAAAAGGCAAAGTCATTGCGATTGACGAATCACCTAGGTTCATCGAACATCTAAAGAAACGAAAGAGACTCCTCAACGATGTTTCTCTCGAAGCCCGAGTCGGCGATGTGCAGCAACTCGATGTGGCGGCAGAGAGTATTGACGCCGCGTATCAGCGCTGGGTGTTGTGTTTCGTCAAAGACCCCGAAGCTGTTATTCGTGGAGTTGCGCGGGCGTTGAAGCCGGGCGGTGTGTTTGCAATCCAGGAATACATGCACTATGAGGGAGTGCTTCTCGCACCGCACAGCGAAGCGTTTCGTCGTTTCATGCAAGTTGTGGCTGAAGTGTGGAACCGCAAAGGCGGGGATAGTAATGTTGGCTTGAAGCTGCCGGGATTGTTGGCGAAGAACGGATTTAGAGTGAATGAAATTCGTCCGCTGCATCGCGTTGCCCGTCCACATTCGCAATTCTGGACATGGCCTACGATTTTCATCAACACGTATGCGCCCAAGCTTGTCGAGGATGGTGAGTTGACAGCGGAAGAGTACAATGCCCTTGTCCGAGATTGGGAAGCGAGAACAAACGATCCCGCTGCATTCTTCTGTTCACCGCCGATGGTCGAGATTATTGCGGCAAAAAAATAAATCTACGCAACAGCACTTTCCAGCATTCGAATCGTTCCGGATCCTCCATCGATCTCCGCTTCACATCCGACCGGCACGGTAAATTTATTTTCAATATGCCCGATCATCGCACCGTACCATGCAGGAATGCCGAGCGGCTTGATATGATCGTTAAGAACTTCTTCCATCGTCAGCGAGCCATAGCCTTCTCCGGCCTCGCACTTTGTACACTTCCCGAACACAAATCCTGAAAGCTGCTTCAACACGCCCGCAAGTTTGAGTTGCGTCAGCATCCTGTCGATCCGGTACACCTGTTCGCTGTCATCTTCTACAAAAAGAATTCCGTTCTTCCACGCCGGCAGATAGTCAGAACCGATCATCGCAGTCAACACCGTCAGATTTCCGCCGAGCAGTTTTCCTTTTGCTTTTCCTGCCGTAATTGTCTCAACACGATCTTTCGTTTGTGCCAGATTGTCGCCGAGCGATTTCGGATTCTGCATTGTAACTTTTTCTCCCCCAAATAATATCTTCTTGAAATATTCGAGAGAGAACGCATTCCATGTCGATGTGCCGACCGGACCATGGAATGTTATCAGTCCGGTTCGTGCATAGATGGCGAGCAAGAGCGATGTAATATCGCTGTAACCGATGAGAGCTTTTGGATTTTTTGCGATGAGATCATAATCGAGCAGAGGAAGAATCCGGTTGCAACCCCACCCGCCGCGAATGCAGAGGATTGCATGTACTTCTTTATCTCGAAACATCTCGTTGACATCATCTGCACGCGCAGCGTCCGTTCCTGCAAGGTAACCATAACGGTCGAGCGCATGTTTTCCTGTTTTTGCTTTCAGTCCCAGCGCTTCAAGGACTTCTTTCACGAACAGGAGATCATCCGGGTTGAATGTCACTCCTGCCGGATTGATGAGGCCGACCGTGTCGCCCGGCTTAATGCGTGGAGGTTTGATGACGGAAGGAGCCGGATTTGCGAGCGAGCTGTATGGAAGCTGTGTGAGGGCTGTTGCAACTCCCAGTTGTTTGATAAACACGCGTCGTGAGGTCATGGGTTTTTTTTGTCCAGATGTGGTGGCTTAAACCCCCGGTAGGTATCGAATCGCGAATCGTAGAAGATAATATTGAAGTTGTTGTCCCGCAGCGTTCCGCCGGATGGATAGAGGTAGAACTCAGCTATCGTATCGGTGACTTTGTTGACGGGCTTGCCGTGTTCTGTGTAAAACCGTAGCGTATAATACCCTAGTGTGAAGGGAGCCGTTTGAAGCTGGAGGAAAATATTTTCGTCTTTGAACAGAAGCGTTGTGTCTTGCCGGTTGATCATCTTATGGAGAACTCTCCGGTTTCCGGTGAACCATCGTAACGCTTACCTGGTCGGTTGGGGTGATGGTCAGCTCCCCGATGTTCACATGCGGTGGACGCGTGGCGCAGAAGACGACAGCTTCCGCAACATCTTTGGGTGAAAGAGGTGTCATGCCGGCATACGTTTGAGAAGCGCGCTCGACATCGCCGCGGTACCGTACCTGGCTGAACTCCGTCTCAACCAATCCGGGGTCAACGCTGCTTACGCGTACTGCCGTGCCGAGAAGGTCCATCCGCAAACTTCGGGTAATTCCAACGACGGCAAATTTGGTTGCGCTGTATACGTTCCCTTTCGGATATGTTTCGTGGCCTGCAATCGACCCGATGTTGATAACGTGTCCGGAATTCCGTTCCACCATCAAAGGTAGAAGAGCGCGGGTAACGTAGAGCAAACCTTTAATATTCGTATCGATCATCTCGTCCCAATCTTCCGTTGTGCCCTCATGGAGTTTTGAAAACCCGCGGGCGAGGCCGGCATTGTTGACAAGAATGTCAACCGCTTTCCAATCCTCCGCAAGAGACCAGAATGTATTCTCAACCTCGATGTGATTCCGTACGTCGAGATGTAGGGCGCGTGTTTCGACGGAATGCGTCCCGTGCAATTGTTCCGCGAGCGCGTCAACGCGGTCTTTCCGGCGCGCAACCAGAACAAGGTTGCAGCCAAGCTTTGCAAATTCCTCGGCGCAAGCGGCGCCAATTCCGCTCGACGCGCCTGTAATGCAAACAGTTTTATTCTTGAGTGAGAGCATACGATTGTTTTTATGGTGATGTGAAAATGTCGGAGGAAACTGTGCGGCATCGATTTGAGTGGAGTCCCCTGAGCCGGATAGAACTCTGGTTGAAAAGCCTACCACAGAGAGCACTGAGAAAGCAGAGATCACGAATGAAGAAAGGCAAACCAATATTTCAAGAACCTTTTCTCCGGGTTCTCTGCAACCTCTGGGTACTCCGTGGTAAGTTTTGCGTTATGGAATTTCCGACCACTTCTAGAACAGTTTACTAATTTCATCCCTCAATCCCAAATACTCCCAGCGTAAAAGTGCAATCGGGACATTGCCGTTGAGCCAGATGTAATCGTGCAAGGTGTGCAGATTGAAAGCGTCTTTCTGCTGGATTTTTGCGTCCGCAATCAGCTTCAGGATTTGCGTTTTGCCTATTTGATAGGTGATTGCTTGTCCGGGCCCGGCGGCAAAATCTGCGGCCTCCTGTCGTGCGGTCGCTTCGTCCATAGGGACTGTCCCTTGCAGATATCTGCCGGCATCTTCAATCGAATAGTCCCCGCGGGCAAGCTTCACATCTACGTCTACACGCAATGCACGCAACCGCATAAACCGGTAGATAATTTCTCGGGTTCTCGGTTTGTCGTCAAACAAACCATGCTGCAGTATCATCTCTTCTGCATAAAATCCAATTCCTTCCACCGGCCCTGAGTCGAAATAATGCTGGCGGATCGGATCAGGATGTTTCCAGGAAAGTGCAAGTTGAAAAAAATGTCCCGGTATTCCCTCATGGACGAGTATCGGGCGCGGGTCTTGCGCTGTCGACAGTCTGAAGAAGGAAAGAGCCGGCGATGGATCGGGAATGTAGCTGACAGAATTTTCTCCGAGACGTGAAGCCGACGTGAGATCGTCCGTTACTCCCAGCCAGCGCAACGGCGCGAGATATGAGGGCAGTTTGAGATTGTAATAATGTCCCATCCATGCCGGGACAGTGAGAATTCCTTTCGCTTCAAGAAAACGACGGATGCTTTCCTCGTCGCTTTTCTCCTTTTCAATTTGCGCTGAAGCAGATGGAAAAATTTCAAGAGGCGGCAGGTCCTTGTTGCGCAATTGCTCGTAATGGTCGAACGCAACCGATCGCTCCCACTCAAGCTGTCCCATTCGCAGCACGTCATCGCTTGTGTACGGAAGTAGCGCGATCGTTTTCAAATAGCGGTCGTAAGCATCTTTGCCGATTGCGAACGATTGGGTTGCCTTCGGCAATTCATTTTTCATCCATTCTCTGTAGAACGCCAATGCTTTGCTTGCCTTGATAACAGCAGCGGAAAATTCTTTCTTTCGGGCAGAAGGAAGAAGCGGTAAGAGTTCTTTCGAGAATGTTTCAAGCTGCGATTCTATTTCAGTCAAATCCTGAATAGTGCGCGTTGTAAACGGGGCAACCAGCTCCGTCAGATTTGTTCGTGCGTGCTGAAGTGTTGCGAGAATGGAGTTAAGACGCAGGATAATATTCCGTGCGCGGATTTCGGTAAATGGGGCAGGCTGCAGCAACAACTCAAACACTGCACCGAGTGTTTGCTGAACGTAGAAATCGGGATTGCGCCGTGCCGTGCGCACGACATTCAACTCATAATCAACGCGTGCAATTGCAGACCGGAGCAGAAGAAAATCCACGCTATCGCTTACCGTCCAGCCCCCATGGTGGAGCGCTGCAAGTCGCTTCATGAATTGTTTCTGTCTCGCATCGTAATCCGTCAGTGCTCGTGGCGACCAGTCGGGAACCCACCATCGGGGCGCTCGACGCGGTTTACATCATCATGCGTCGCGGGTTGCTGCGCGGAGCGCCAGGCAAAGAACTCTTTTGCGAGTGAATGGAGTTGCGGGGCAGCAGCGTTTGTTTGTGCCGATGCGACAAACAGCAACAACGCAACAGTAATAAGGAGATGCATGTTGAGAAAAGCTTCGTGAGCTACTTTACTTGTTCAGCCAGCGGAAATCTTGGCGCGATATCAACAGGCACGTCGGACATCTTATCGAGCACCGCCTGCATCTCGGGTCGCATCACGCCGTACTTGTCCAGCATGGCCTTCGCCTTTTCGTAGCTGCCTTCCGCCTGGATGGTCATGATCTCGGCTGTGAGTTTGCGGACTGCATCTTTCACAGTGTTGAAGTTGACGGAGAAGGTTGCGTTCTTCACATCGTACAGAAAAGCGCCTTCATCCATCAAATAACTAAACTGCAATGCAATGCCTTTGCCGTGAGCTTCGTTCAATCCGAACCGAACGGAGCGGAATGCGCTCGCGAGAAATGTCACGTACATTTGTCTTTCGAATGATTTGTCGACGACGCCTTTATCGATCAGATACTGGAGCGCCCACAGTCCGCTGATATCAGCCTTGGCTTCTTCGAACGCCGAGGACAATTCCTTCATCGCCTGCCGGACGGTGGTTTGCTTTCCATTCATCATAAGTGTGTGGGGGCCGAGTCCATGCATCAGCTCGTGGGCGAGTATGTGCGTGAAGAACGGCTCGAACGCAATCAGATTTTGTTCTTCAGGCGCGATAGCATGTTTCGAAATCGGGACTAAAATGTTTTTGAATTTCGCCTCCTGCACATTCTTCAGCATCACACGCTTGCTCCCTTTCTCACGGGTAACACGCTCATCGTTCGGCAGATTGAACGCAGCGGTCTGCACACCTTTGGATGCTTCGCCTCCCGTAACAACTTCATCAACCACGCGGATCGGCGCGAGCGCTCCGAGTTTCGGGTTCCGGTATTTCTTGTCGATAGGAAGATTATTCTCCAGCTCCTGCAACTCCGCACTGAACTTCGAAAGTTTGTTCGACTCTTCTTCATTCCGCAACGTAATGAACGCTTCGAATGCAGCTTTGTAATTAAACAGCTCGTCCATGTACACTTCGTAAGGGCCAATGGTCGGTTCAACCGGACTGTCGAGGTCCATCCACGCTATATCGCTCTCATAATAATCGTTGCTGATAAAAGCATCGGCACGTTTCGTCAGGAATGTTTTCAACGAAACGTTGTCAGTCAATTCAGCAGCTTCGCGCAACAGCTTTGTTGCGGGTTCGAGCCATCGCTTGTATTCCACGCTGTAAGGAACCAGCTTCAATTTCTTATCTTCTCCACGCCGGATAGTATAGAAGAATCCTCTTGCCTTCTCCTGGTCTGCGGGAGAAAGGGACGCAAGCCACTTCTCAAATTCCTCTTTCGTCATGTCTTCGGGGTAATAGTTTGCGCCGGCTGGTTTCGGCTGCGGCACGCCTTCGACAAACGCGGAGTCATGATCGAGTCCCGACCATGGGCCTTTGTTGAGCATAAACATTGCGTAGCGGGCCTTTCCTTCCGCGGACGTTTCGCGGCCAAGCTGCTCTTTCAGCAATGCGTTCGCGCTCCACACCTGTCTCAGATAGATTTCATCCATGAGCCTTGAGGCCTCAATCAATTTATCGAGTGCTTTTCTGTCTCCTTCGGAAAGTTTGGAAACATCGGCTGTAATCTCAGTGGGGGCGAACCGTTTGAGTTTTGCTGTGAGTGGTGATTCCATTTCTTTCGTCTCTTGTTTTGGTTTGTTGCATGCTGAGGTGAAAAGTGCTGTGACCGCAATTAGAATGAAGAAGCGTTTCATGGAGAGCCTTTCGTGATTGCGAAAAACTTTGTCCGTACGTTGGCAGACGGGTAAGATCCTTTTAGGTGGATGAAAGATAGGAAGGGCGGGAGGGAGAAGCAATTGTGTGTTGAATAGTAGTCTCGCTTATTGATGTGTTCGGGAGTTCACTGAACGGGTCGGTCTTGTTTTGACCTCACCCCAACCCCTCTCCTAAAAAGGAGAGGGGGTTTCAGATCAAAGCGTCCGCGAGATTTATTTCAACAATATCATCTTCTTCGATTCCACGAACGACCCTGCGTGCAGTCTATAAAAATAAATGCCGGTTGCGACAGGGGACCCCTGTGCACTCTTCCCATCCCACTGAACGGAATATGTACCCGTCTGTTGTCGTTCGTTCACCAGCGTCCGGACTTCCTGTCCATTGGTATTATAGATTTTGAGGACTGCGTGCGTAAACGCCGGGAGCTCGTATTTGATTGTGGTTGTCGGGTTGAATGGATTCGGATAGTTCTGAGAAAGCGAATGGCGCTTCGCTATTTCGCTCGTTCCATCAACGCCGGTTAACCGCTGCTGGATCTCCAAATTGTCAATTCCCCAGCCCCAGCTTGTTGCGCCTGCATCAGAGAAAAGCCGGAAGCGGACGAAAATATTTTCTCCGGCATTGTAACGCGGCCGCAAGTTCACTTCATGGTGTCGCAACATCGTCGCGTTCCCGGGAGCCCCGGTGTTGTATGCTATCAACCAGGTCGAATCATAGCGTGCATCATATCCATCGGCGAGCGGAGTCCAGGTGATGCCGTCGCGTGTTCCTTCTACAACAACATAGTCGTAGAACAAAGGATCGCCGAAGGGAGCCCCCGGCTCGCCCGGTTCAACGATTGCCACGTCGTCGTACGCGAGAAATGAGTTTGTGGCTCCAACTGTTACGGGAATCGTAAGCATGTACGAGTTGTTCAGGTTGTTTGTATATGGATGTGCAGAATGTATTCCGCCGTCGACGAAACCGGTAGGTGTTTGAATACTGAAACCCGCACCGGTAAAGTCGCCGCTGGCGGAGTTGAAGTTGTTGGCGTATGATGGCCGGGCGGAGGCGATGATCACCAACGCAACATTTCGGGGAACAGCCGGATATGCAACTCCTCCTTTATAAGATGTCGCTGAAACAGTTACAGTTCTTGCCGACGTGACCGGATACTTCACCACCGTATCGCGCATGGCAACAGGGTTCGCACCAAGCCGGACAAATGGGGTATCGTTCACTGCGACGATGGTTGAATCGTACAGCGAGCGAAGCGTAACCGGCACGGACAACATTCCATCCGGTCCCTGGGCTAATGAACCAAGCAACGGCTTGAAAAGTTGTCCCGCCGACATACCGGGAATATTAACGCTCCAGATTCCCCGTCCGTGTGTTGCAATAACAACTTCATCTTCCACTTGCGTCATGAACCAGGCGGAGGCGGCAGGAAATCCGTTGTTTGCGCTATGCCAGTTCGTTCCGTTGTTGGTTGATTCGAACAGACCAATTTCTGTTCCAGCCCACAGAACATTTGGTGTGTGCGGAAATACGAGAAGATCGTACACTGCAACATCGGGAAAACCATTCGTGCTGATAGGCCCCGCGCCGAATCCGCTGATGTCTTCCCATGTCTGTCCAAGGTTTGTGGTGCGGATGATCTTCGGCTTCTGTGCAAACCCAAAAAGTACATATGCTGTCGAATCTTGTGCGGGATGAGTTGAAAGACCAGAGATGCCGCCCAGCGATGTCACCGCATAATCAGGAACAGGAGAGAATGTTGCTCCTTTGTTTGTTGATACGTGAATCTTACCGGAAGGATCCATTCTCGCACCCGCCCAAACGATGTTCGGATTCTTACGCGAAATTTTCACGTTATGAAAACTGCTGATTGTTCCCCACGTGCCGGAGGGAATTGCGGTAAGAACCCAGTTGGTACCGAAGTTGGTGGATTTGTATACCCCGGCAGCTCCGACAGCAAAAAGCAATTCGGGTTCCATATTTGTTTTTGCAATCTTTGTAATGAAAGGAGCGTTGCCCGAACCTGTCGCCAATCCGCTGGTTGCGCCGGAGAAGTTGGTTCCGCCGTTTGTGGATCGGGCAAGCCCGTTGTATTGAGAACCGCCAATGAGTTTTAGCGGATCGTCGAAATGCCATGACGTCTCGTATCCGTCCCCGCCAATTTGTGAGGTCCAGGAAGTGAGAGCGTTCGGGTCAACTGGCGAGCGGTAAGTTCCGTTGTCCTGCATGCCGCCAAAATACGCACTTGCGCCCGGCCTTTTGTCGACGCCATAAAATTGACTCGTGATCATGCCGTCGCCCGGGTCGCTCCAACCGGCGGTGCTATCTGTTGAAATGCCAAGGCCGCCGTCATTTGCATTGAGTATGCGGAATCCTCCGCTCGGTTTTGGGATGATGACGAGATTGTGGTTATCGACATGAACTACGCCGGAAGAGATTGAAGCGATTGTTCGCACTGTATCGGCGATCATCGTGATCGTGTATCGATTCACACCGCCCACATATACCCTGTTTTCATTTGTCGGATGGACGACGATGGTGTTGTCATACCATCCCTGTGAAGATAACCAATTTGTGTTTGTACCACTCACAGTTGTCAACCTCCACGTTGTCCCGGCATCCGATGAAATGTACAGGTTCGAACTTGGAGTCCCTTCACCCGCTGCGTAAATCTTGTTCGGGTTTGAAGGAGCGATTGCAAGCTCATATCTTCCGGTCCGGTCGTTAATGCCGGTCGTCGATGCAAACCAGGCCTCGCCCGCGTTGGTGGATTTGTAGACTCCCTTCTCCGAGATTGCAGCATACTGGATATTGAAATTACCGGGCGAGTCAAGAATATGCAGCACTCTCTTTATGCGCCCGTTCCCGCCAATCTCAGTTTCATTGTACACCTGGTACCAACTTGATCCGCCATTTGTGGATTTGTAGATGCTGGATCTGTTGACCGTATTCTGTTTGTATCGTCCCGAAGTTGTCGATGCAAGCACGATGTCCGGATTTGCCGGGTCAACGATCATTCGTGAAATGTTATTGAAGTTATCGTTGCTGGCTGTGTTCGGAAGTTGAAACCAAGTCTGCCCCCGGTTGGTGGATTTGAGGATACCGTCACCGTTGATGACATCCACGCTAAAGAAACTCTCTCCCGTTCCAGCGTACATGATGTTCGGATTGGAAGCCGACTGGACGACAACCGAAACGGCAAGGTTCGGCATATCGCGGGTTTGTTCGGTCCACGTGTTTCCCCCATTTGTTGTTCTCCAAACGCCCCCTCCCACAGTTCCGACGAACCATGTATTTTTGTTGGGATCTCCCGGATCTACAACCAAACCCCGGGCTCTTCCCGGAACATTCCCCGGACCGCGCTCAATCCACGGTAACACTGCGGCTGAACCCGGTTGCCGTTGCATAGTCTTTGCAAGTTCATTGAATTTGTAGTTCGGAGGGTACGCAGACTCTCGCGCACCGTACGGAATGCGCAGGTCATGGAGAAATTGCGCGAACTGGTCAGGCTCATCGGACTTTACATATCCCGTTGCCCGTCGTTCGATCTTCATAATCTTCTCCGCGATGCGAAGACCTTCCGGCGCATCCGGCTGAAGCTTGGTTCTTAATTTTTGAAGCGTATCGTACTCTTCCTGATCCTCCGGTTTTACCGCAATTGGTTGTTCCGTACGGTAATTGTGTGCAAGGCAGATGAACAGCCACAGTACAATTCCAAAACCGGTGAGTAATCTTTTATGCATCACTAAATCCTTTCTTTTAATTATTCACATATCGAATTGATTTTATCGGGTTAGTATTTTGCGCAAAGGGATATCATAAACTTCGGTGAATGCATCGGGCGGCTCGTGACCGGTTACGTTACCGGGGATGTGTTTGATGGAAAGCTGCAATGGATGCAGCCATTCAACAGTGCCGTTATCAACCTCTCGTTCGTAAATGACACTGTCTTCTTGAACATCATACAGGAAAAATCTTATCGGGCGGAGAGGGATTGTTTCTTTTTCATGTTTTATGCAAAGGATGAATGTATTGTTTGGGTTTGAAATGACATCGAAGGGAGCGCCATATTTTTGTGCGGCGAGCGTATTGACTTTGCGATGTGCTGCTGAACTCCTACCGGCATTGGAACAACTGGCCATCACTGCGGGCACGAGTGCAATAAGACAAATCTGCCGAAGGAGAAGAGTCAATGATCTGGTACAATTTGTTTGTAGAACGATTCAGGACTGCACTCTTATTTACCCCATAACTCTTTGCAAGAGGAAGATAGAAGCGAGGTTGTATTAATTTAGTCTAGGTCGGATGTAAAGTCAATGGCGCGAAGGAACCAGGGAGCTTGCTGCTTGCAGCAGAAGAGAGCAGGCCTTTTTGAATCGAGAATAAATGACAAAAAAAAAGGGCGACCAGATGGCCGCCCGACAAGTGGTTCTTTACTTCATGAGTAACATTTTTTTCGTCTCTACAAACGACCCCGCGTGCAATTTGTAGAGGTAAGTTCCGCTTGCAAGTTTTGTTGCGTCGAATACTGCTTCGTAGGTTCCGCCCTCCATCTCCTCGTTCACCAACACGGCAACTTCCCGTCCGACGATATCATAAATGCGAAGATTCACGCTAAGCTTGTTCGATCCGACGGGAATACTGAATCGTATCCGTGTCGATGGATTAAATGGGTTGGGATAATTTTGTTCGAGCATGAACTTCTGAGGCGTTGTTCCGGAAATTTCCCGGACTGCCAAAGTACCGAGCGAGTCTGTGCGAATAACCAGCGCGTTCACTCCGGCTACTCCCAAAGAACCAATCCGCGTACCGAATGCTGTGGTGGTATCAATAACAATCAGTGTATCGATCTGTGTCGACGTGCCTTTGAGGGCATAGAGTTTTCCCCGGGCATCGAAGGCAAGATAGGGCGTTATGTTTCCGCCACCTGTACTTCCAACAAAAGCTGTATCTCCATCCGCCGGGTTGACCGTATAAATCCTGTCACGGCCTGAAATGGGCGGACGGACAGACGCCCAAAGTTTTCCTGTGATTGGATTAAGAGAGAGTCCCGAATAGATAATTCCGTTTGCAGTGCCGATGAATGTTGTATCGCCCGTGACAATGTTGATGCGATATAACCGGCCAATATTCGTGCCGGCATATAAAGAACCATCGTTGGCGAACGTCACTGCCCGTGCGTTACCAAGCAGCAACGTTTTGGCAGGAAGTGCGTCTCCGTATGCGGCGCTAATACGATACAACTGGGTCGTCGACGCGGAGGAGAATACGCCGTACAGTTCACGGGTTACCGGATGGATTGAGAGACCTTGAATTTCATTCAAGCCGGTCGCACCCAGCACCGTAGCCAGCCCATTTGTCGGATTGATTGTGTAGAGCGAACTTGTTGCCGGTGGACCCGACGCTGCATAAATAATTCCCGCAGTCGCTTTCCCGATGAAGACACCTTTCGCTGTCAGTGCGATCTTGTAGACAGGCGTGCCGGTGTCGGTGCTTGTTATGCGGATCGTATCGGTAACAGTTCCTTGCGCTGTAGGCCGGAAGTAGACTTTGATTTTCACGGAGTCGAATGAAGTCAACGTCTTTGGAAATGCCGGTAGATTCAACAGTGAATATGCGGACTGGCTTTTGGTAATGTTGGAGATGATAAGATTGTCCGTGCCGATGTTGCTGATTTTTACTTCCATCGAGTCGCTTGAGAATCCAACTTCAACACGTCCGAAATCCCGCGACGCAGTACTTGATGCAACCCGCGCTCCGCTGAACGGAACGAAGCGTGCACCGTGCACCCATACTGCGGATTGATTTGTTCCCGCAGCGTATTCTGTAAGGAACCACACGTTATTCTTATCAGCAGGATCGAGAGCGGCACCCATATAATCTCCCCAACGATTGCGACCGCTGCCGAGGACAACGTAATTTCCTACACCGGGACGCATGGTCTCAGTGGGACGCAAACCCGGCGGATCAGAGTTCAAACGCCACGTAAAGTACGCGCCTGCGTATTCCGTATCGCCGGATCGTGTGAACGTAATGCCAATGTTGTTGTCTTTGTCCACAACAAGAGCCGGATAGAAATACCAGAACCCGGTTGCGCCAAATGATGCATCCTCCACCGTTGTGTTTGTAGGAATATTAATACGGACATAACGGATGGAAGAATATCCGCCATTGTTAATTGAGTGAGCAGCCCAGAGCGAACTGTCACGGTAAATTACTTCGTGGCGTATGCGCGATCCGCCTGATTCAAGGGCCGTACCTCCACCGAGCTGGCCTGCGTTTGCTGCGTTCGACCACGCGGTTACCGGAACATGAACGCATGAGATCGCGGGAGTGCCAAGAGGATTTGTGATGCGATAGATCGCGAAATACGTGCCGCTTGATAAACTCGGCGGTCCTGCCAGATAATATTCGTTGGGGTTTGAATATACCATCGAAGGTCTGACGCCATCAACATCGTTTCCGAACAAATCGCGTAATCCCCAAAAGTCAGTCCAAGAGACTGGCCCCGGAGTGGAGCCGAGAAATTGCGCCTTCGGCAGAATACGAACTGCGTTTCCAAAATATCCGCTTGTGAATCCGAAATGTCTGCCGGTAATGTAATATGCACGCGTGTCGAATCCCGCCCCCTGATAGTCCTGCCAGGTATTGGTGGGCGTGGAACCATTGACGTTGGATGGCAATGCCCAATTGAACCAAACACCAAGGGGGTTGTCATCATCTGAAACGGATACAAGAAAGTACGCCGTTTGGGTTGCGTCATTCTGATTGTCCCACACCATCACCCACCGGTTTGCATGGTGATCATAAAATACTTTCGGATCGAACGGGCCCGGGTTGGACAATGCGCTCGCGAACCACGAATTCGCGCTGATGGTTTTGA
>JBBRUI010000053.1:0-18720 GCA_038247945.1 Bacteroidota bacterium
AATTCTCGAACTTACGTTGTGCATGGAAAATGAGAGAGATCATCCTGAGTGGCTGTTTATGCGTTTTGCTGTGCGCACCACGAGGAAAGGTAAATTGCGCCCCGATTGGGCAATGTCCAATGGATAGTTCATATCGTGTTGTCGGACAATATGATGTGCAATCGGAAACGAATTCGAGCTTTGCTCAGAACGCTATCTTTTGTGAGATTGCGGGAAATGGGATTCTGCTTAGCCTGAACTATGAGAGATTCCTTTCCATGAGAATTGGGGTTCGGGTTGGTTACGGATTTCTTTATCAGAGTTCAACTATCCCGTTAATGTTTAATTTTTACAGTGGCAGCAAGTATATTTTGGAACTTGGGATAGGACTGGTTCTCCTCCCAGCATGGAACAATGATTTCTCCTTTGGTGGAAAGGGGTCATTGCTAATATCATCAACAGTCGGGTTCAAATTCGACGCGCCTCCCAATGGAGGTGTTTTTTTTAGATTGTCTCTTACCCCTTTCTATGATGCGAGTAGATCACAGCTCAGGCTGAAGGGCGGGCTAAGTATTGGAATGGCTTATTAGGCACGGAAAAACAATTAGTCACATCGGTCGATAACTAAGAGGAAAGAAGAATGAAAAAAATTTGCTTGTACCTTTTGTTCATTTGCTCACAAGTTTCTTATTCACATAAAGAGCCAACCCATCAGTATCTAACCATAGAAGCATATAATCTGTTACGATTGAACCTTGGGGCTGATATTCCGGATATGGTTAACCACCTTCACACAGCTACCCCAGCAACAGATGGTGGGCCGTGGCAACTGGCTTACCTTACAAGAGGTGCTTTTAGAGAAGATGTAGAAGATCCGGTTTATCGATACTGGATGGGAAATCATCCCACATTGTACGGAAACGAAGCTTTCACTATTCCGATCGTTCAGCCAACTCTTCTTCAAATATACACCTTCTTCGGAGGTAGCGACCCTTTTATTAGTGTGTCACATTTTTGGAAAGCTGATGGTTCCGACATCGGCAATTCCAATATGCACGTATGGGCATCACCGATTGATTTTTAACTCGGCTGTCACGGCAACTAAGCTTCATCTCTGAGCCGTGACAGTACATTTTATTGTCACGCATCTTCAAAATACAAGACCTCAGCTTTTGCTATGAGATACCAATGGCGATCACTCTATCATCTTCGTTGATACTTCATGTGCAGGATAGCGATTTCCTCTCGTCACGGCGCTAACTTCGTACAAGTTGCCGTGACGACCGAATTGAATACGTGGTTGGCAAAGCCGGCTTGATAAACCCGTATCGCTCACTGCCTCGTCCGCATCGTCGTCAACTGCCGGAGTGTTAACTCGGCTGTCACGGCAACCAAGCTTCACCTCTGAGCCGTGACAGTACATTTTATTGTCACGCATCTTAAATACAGGACATTGATTTTGCTATGGGACGCCGCGGCAGAGCAAGCCTTGTTGACGAAGAATTCTTTTTTGTCACCACTACAGTAGAGCAACGTGCGCGTGTGTTTGCCGAAGAGAAATATTGTGATATTCTGATCGAACAACTCAAGTGCTGGCAAAACCATTTTCATTTCGGAATTCTTGCGTATGTAATTATGCCAAGCCATTTCCATTGGGTGGTAAGGGTTGACCCGGCAAGAGGCACGATTTCAGATATTATGAGAGAGATTAAATCCAATTCTGCATGGAAAATCCTGGACCAACTTGAACAAGGTGAACAGAAAGAGTTCATGCAACTCTTTACGAGTGCAGCGGAAGGGTTGAAGGATCAACGGAGACGGCTATGGATGAAGAGATTTGACGATCAGGTAATTCGCAATCAGCGCATGTTTATGGCGAAGCTGCAATACCTCCACAACAATCCGGTGAAAGCCGGGCTGGTCGATTGTGCCGAGGCGTACAAGTACTCCAGTGCACGGAACTACATCAATGGAGATCACTCTGTTATATGCGTTGATACTTCATATGCGGAGTAAGCGATACCCATCTCGTCACGGCGCTAACTTCGTACAAGTTGCCGTGACGACCGAATTGAATAGTGGTTGGCAAAGCCGGCTTGATAAATCCGTATCGCTTACTGCCTTGTCCTCATCGTCGCCAACTGCCGGAGTGTTGAGTTGGGCAATGCCTCAGAATCATCGATCACCTTCGCAACAGCAGTCGGAGAATCTACCAGCCAGAATTTATAGTCGAGCTTTGGCTTTGTAATTTCAATCCGGTACGAAAGCACCGCACGCTGCACGCCGTTGATCGTCACGCCAACATATTCACGCGCAGAAGAGATTGTTCCGTACACAGTTTGGTTTTTCCGGCCGCCCATGCTTGTATCAATCCGCATTATTTCCCAGGAGTTGCCGAGGGTCTGCGAGAACGCCGCAATCCTATCCCAACGCGGTGCAAAGTTCAACGACTCGCGTTCCGCAATCAGCGATTTCAAGAATCCATACTGATACACATCGCCTTCATCCGTGAACCGGAAGTAGAGAGAATCCCTCCGTACAAATTGGCTGCTGCCCTGAAACGTACTGTCGACAATGATGGCAACCCGTGTCCAGCCGAGAACACTTCTCCCCGTGTCGGCAACAGTCCACGAGTTGCGGAAGTATGAGCTTTGAATCTTGTTGCCGTAGATGTCGATCTTCCAGTTATCGAAGCTGAAGTAATCGGCGGGAACGAAGCGGAAGGTCAGGCGCACCGTAGAGTCGGATACACCGAACGGGAGTTTCTCGCGGCAGGAAAGAAAAGCAGCGCACGTGAGTGCGCAGAGGGTAATATTGCAGAGTGCGCGGGTCATTAAATAAATTCTGGATTACTGTGTTCTGGTAATGACACAGTTCGCAAATCGAAATTCCACGTCACCCTGAGCGAAATCCCGACGGTTTCTCAGTCGGGGTGGAGTCGAAGGGTGCTCAGAGCAGCCTTCGACTCCGTTCGCAAAAAACGCTCACTGCGCTCAAGCTGACGATTGTTGCCACGTTCACTACAGCTTTATCTTCGCAATCTGCGATTTCACTTCTTCGGCGGACTTGTTTAACGCCGCCTGCTCATCGGGGTTCAGCTTGATCTGGATGATCTCCTCGATACCGCGTTTGCCCAGCTTCACCGGCACCCCGACGAAGTTATCGCTGATGCCATACTCGCCTTGCAGGTACACGGCGCACGGCAGGATTCTCTTCTTGTCCTTTACGATGGATTCTGCCATCACCACAGCAGAAGCGGATGGCGCGTAGTAAGCGCTTCCCGTTTTCAGAAAATTAACTATTTCGATTCCGCCGTTGCGCGCCCGGGCGACAAGGCGATCAATCGTTGCCTGGCTCATGAGCTCTGTAATGGGGATGCCCGCTACCGTTGAGTAACGCGGAAGCGGAACCATTGAGTCGCCGTGGCCGCCGAGAACAAACGCATTCACGTCCTCAACGGAAACATTCAACTCCATCGCAATGAACGAACGGAAGCGCGCCGAATCCAGAACGCCCGCCATTCCCATTACGCGGTGTTTTTCGAACCCGCTCACCTTCCACGCAACATACGTCATCACGTCCAGAGGATTGGAAACCACGATGATAATGGAGCGGGGTGATTTTGCGACCGCCTGTTCGGTGCAGCTCTTTACAATCGCGCTGTTCGTGTTCATCAAATCATCGCGGCTCATGCCGGGCTTGCGGGCAAGGCCGGCGGTGATGATAACGATATCCGAATTCGCCGTTTCCTCATACGTGTTCGTCCCGATCACCCGCGTGTCCGTCATTTCAACGGGGGCTGCTTCAAACATATCAAGGCCTTTGCCTTGCGGGACGCCTTCGATGACATCCACCAACACAACTTCGTTAGCCAATTCTTTGTCTGCAATGCGTTGCGCGCATGTTGCGCCAACATTGCCTGCACCAATGACTGTAATTTTCATAGCATATCTCCGAAAAAAGTTTTGGGTTTGAATGAAAGAGCGGGTGGATTGAAAAGGACGGAGCGGCGTAGTAAGAAAACAGTCCGCCCGGATTTCTCCGGGCGGACTGCCGATACAACCTAAGCTGCTTTGGGGACGATGCTGACAACCTTCTTTGCTTTGCTGAACTTCTTGAAGTTTACAAATCCGTCGGCGGTTGCGTAGAGTGTATCATCGCTGCCGATCCCCACATTCACTCCGGGCCTGAACGCCGACCCGCGCTGCCGTACGATAATGCTTCCGGCTGAAACAAGTTCACCGCCGAAACGCTTCACGCCCAACCGCTGCGAATTGCTGTCGCGCCCGTTGCGTGAACTACCCATTCCCTTTTTGTGTGCCATGACTACTTCCCGATTTTTGTAATTTGAACTTGTGTAAATGCCTGGCGATGGCCTCTCTTAACGCGATATCCTTTGCGGCGTTTCTTCTTGAATACAATCACCTTCTCATCCTTTACATCTCCAAGAACGGTTGCCTCAATGCTTGCACCCTCAACCGTCGGACTGCCGATGCTAATGCCGTTATCTCCGGCAACCATCAACACACGGCCAAACGTAACGGTATCGCCCTTGGCTTTCTTCATCGAAGGAACGTGAATCTTGTCATTTTCAGCAACTTTGTACTGCTTTCCGGCTATATCGACCAATGCGTACATCGGGACTACCTTTTCAGTTTGGTGACAAAAAACTTGTGGTTAAACGGGATTTCAAGATAACGAATCATTCAAAAAGATGCAACGGGCATTTCCATGAAGAATCGTTCATTTCAATCAGCCGTTGATCTTCCGCCCATACACTTTTGAGTTCTTTACGACATCAATCGCGACATCGAGTTGTTTGTCGCCTTTCAAGGATGCCGCAATCCTTCCCCGTTCTCCCTGTACACGCGCCATCATTTCGATATTCAACTCCCGTTCGAGGTAGTTCTTGTACCGTTGGAAGCCGCTTTCTTTTTCCTTTTCAAGCGCCGCGGAGAGTTGGTCAAGGTCGTTCAAGACTTCTTTGCTGTAACGAGATCGCTCTGCAATCTGGCGCAGTTCTTTTACCTTGCCATCGCTTTCTTCTTTGTAGTCGAACTTCTGAGCGTCCAGATATGTTTTGAATTCGTTGAGAATGGATTCGTTGACACCGCCGAATTGTTCCTTCTTGTGTTCGGAAAAATATTTATTTGCAAAGCGGAAGAAGAGCGATTTGCGGTTCATCTCTTTCACCATCGGGCCGACATCCTCGGACTGAACGGCTGAATCGGGTGTAATGCCGCCGAACTCAAAAACTTTTCTGCCGTTTTTTGTCTTGAATGCACGCCTCAGGCTATCCGGCACGGTTGTAAAAATCCCGTTGTTGTCTTTGTGCATGTAATCAATTTCCTGAATGCTTCGTCCGCTGGGGATGTAATATCGGGCTGTTGTAATTTTCAATTGTGCATCATAATTCAACCGTTGGATTGTTTGCACAAGTCCCTTACCAAAGCTGCGTATCCCGATGATCAACCCGCGGTCAAGGTCCTGCAAGGAGCCGGCAACAATTTCGCTCGCGCTCGCGCTGTTGCGGTCCGTAAGAACAACAAGCGGAGCGTCGGGAACCAGCGGTTCTTCCACAGAGTTGTATTGTCTCTCTGTGTCCGGTCTTCTTCCTTTGGTGGAAACAACGGCGCTCCCTTTGGGAACGAACTTACTGACAACATCCACTGCCGCGTCCAGCAACCCGCCGGGATTGCCGCGCAGGTCGAGGACGACGCCTTTAATCTCTCCCTTAACTTTCATGTCTTTCACTGCCTGCCGGATTTCATCTCCAGCTTTGCGCGAGAAACGTTCGAGGCGAATATATGCAATGCCGTTCTCAAGCAGCTCCGCGTATGTAACATTCTTCAATTGAATCTCTTCGCGGATCAGAACAAACGGCAGTGGTTTCTTCTCGCCTTCCCGTTCGATCAGTACTTTCACTTCCGATCCGGGTTCGCCCCGAGTGAGTGAGCGAACTTCGTCGGGTTTCTTGTTCGCTATCTTCGATCCATCGACTTCAATTATTTTGTCCCCGGGAATAATGCCCGACCGTTGCGCCGAATATCCGTCCATGACGGTAATAATCTGAATCGCACCATCACGCAGCCCGATCGTGACACCAATCCCGCCGTACTTGCCGTTTGTAAGGAGTTCAATGTCATCTCCCTCTTCTTTGGCAATAAAGACCGTATAGGGATCCAGCGTATTCAACATCCCGTCTATACCGGCGCGCATGAATTTCTCGGGGTCGACTTCATCAACGTAATTCGCGGCAATTTCTTTGTAGACTTGTCCGAACACGTCCATGCTTTTGTTGATCTTAAAAAAGAAATCGTTGTCGGATGTCGGGGTAAATCCGCCCGAAACCAAAAGCGTGCAGAACACAGTGGCAGCGACTATTCCCCACCGGAACTTCCCTTCAAATATGCGCTTCATATTAATTCTCCTCAGTGACTTTGCGTCTTTGCAGCGAACGCTTTGATTTTGCTGTTTACATCTTCCCAAATTCTGTTATGTATTTCGTTGATAGGTAAAAGCCCATCTACCCGGAACCACCGTTCCGGCTCGGCAAGAGCGAGCTCGCGGTAACCGTTTTGCACGCGCTCATAAAATGCATTACCCGAACTCTCCATTCTGTCAAACGCTAAACCGGCTTTTGTTTTTCTTTTTCTGATTTCTGCGATTGGGATGTCTACTAGAATCGTTATGTCGGGCATTGTATCCGCTGTCGCGATGCTATTGATTGTGGTGACCGCATCCAAACCCAGGCCCCGTCCATATCCCTGATACGCGGTGGTCGAATCGCAATACCGGTCGCACACAACGAATTCGCCGCGCAACAGGGCCGGCTTGATCACTTCGGTCACCAACTGTGAGCGGCTGGCGGAGAACAAAAGCAATTCTGCCCTGTCGCTCATTTGGAAATTCTTCTTGTCGAGAAGGATAGCGCGGATTTTTTCCGAGATGGCAGTTCCTCCCGGTTCACGGATGAAATGGACGGTACGGTTCTGCTTCAGTTTTTCTACGAGCAATGTAGCCTGCGTCGACTTGCCGCTGAAGTCGAGCCCTTCGAACGTTATAAACATTCTCTTGAGAGTCTTTCGTAATTTTCTTTGTCAAAGTACGGATTTCAGCCGCGTGAATCAATTGCACCTTATAGAGCTTTTGAGTAAGTTCACACCAATAATTCAACATGAAGGCCTATCGCCCGCTCAATGGCAAAGTCCACCCGCTCCACGAGTCGTCCACGACCCGATGGGTCCGTAGGCCCGTCGGGAGTCATCGACAAACATAAGCAGCCGCTTCTTCCCCCATCATCGCCCCTTGATACGAAAGAACAACAGAAGGCAGAATCACGCGCCGAGGATTCACGTCTCATTCAGGCAGCGCTCAAGGGAGACAATGCAGCGTACAAGAAGCTGATGAAGAAGTATCATGACGCCATCTACAATTTTATTTACCGCATGATTCATGACAAACATCAGGTGGAGGATCTGACGCAGGAAGCGTTCATCAAAGCATTCCAATCGCTGGCAAGTTTCAATGAGGAGTACGCGTTCAGCACATGGTTGTACAAGATTGCGACGAACAACTCCATCGACTACATTCGCAAGCGGAAATTGCAAACGTATTCGATTGATAAACCAATTGATGCAAAGGACAGCGATTATTCATTCGAGCTTCCTGACGATTCCTACGAAACAGACATGGAAATGATCAGCGACCAGCGCGCCAAGATGCTGAACGAAGCAATCACCCGGCTGCCTGAGAAGTACCGGAAGGTGATCCATCTTCGCCATGTCGATGAGAAGAGCTACGAAGAAATCGCAGAGCAGTTAAAATTGCCTATTGGCACAGTAAAAGCACATATTTTCAGGGCACGGGAGATCCTTTACAAATCTCTCAAAAACAAAATTCGGCATTATTAGCCAAGCTATGAAACTCTCGCTTCCTGAAGGCGTATCAGAGTGTAGGGAATTATGAACAATATAAAAGCAAATAGCGCGCTCGGTCTCCTCTGCGCAGCGTTTCTTCTGATGGCTTCAATTGCCAGCGGCGGCGAAGAAGGCTCCATCGGACGGACAACCGAAAAAGAACTGAACGTGGTCCTATCCTCCTCCTTTGGAAAAATAATAATTGGGCGGGGCGAGTCCGAGAAGATTGTCGCCGGCCAGCTATTCGGCAGCGAAGAAAAGTCCGTAGACTTTCAAACGGATTACAACATACGCAACCGCGTTGGCTACCTCGATCTTTCGCTTGGAGAAGAAAAGCGGGAAGGCAAGAAGAGTTCGATCAAACTGAGTGACATTACTAATAACAAATGGCAACTGAAATTCAGCGATGCTCTTCCTATCGCATTCGATATCGAACTTGGTGTTGCGAAGGGCGAATTCAACCTCACGGGACTGCAGATAAAAGATTTTACAATGTCGTGCGGGGCGAGCGATGTTCTTGTCCGGTTCGATGCGCCCAACACCGCCACGATGAATGAGATGAATATTGAATGCGGTGTGGGAAAATTCGAGGGGAGAAATCTGGGAAACGCAAATTTTAAACATTTCCGTTTCGAAGGCGGCGTCGGGACGGCCACACTGGACTTCAGCGGAAAGATTCAATCCGAAGTGGATGTTGATGTGCAGGTGGGAATGGGAGTCTGCACAATTATTCTCCCTGAAGATGTGGGCACAAGAATTCAGTATGAGGAATCCATCGTCTCACGCATCGAACTTGCACGCGATATCCGCACCACCGGTGGGAATCAATACATCAGCGATAATTACAAGACCGCGTCCGGAAGAATGAACATTCGAATCGATGCCGGACTTGGCAGTGTGAGAGTGAAAAGGCGCTAGAGACGTGGACGGAAACCCATCGTTAGAAAACTTACCGCCAAGGCACCAAGACGCCAAGTCTTCATTTGGGAAAAAGCGCCTCGTGGTACATATTTCAAAAAGCTTGGTGCCTTGGAGTCTTGGTGGTTTTCTTTTATCGAGGCTTTTCAACCGGGTTTCTAGACCCTACCACAAGAAAAACGGCGCCCACACATAGGGCGCTTTGTATTCCTTATCCTTTACCATTTCCAACAGTACATTTCGATACGCTTCCTCAACACTCTTCCCTTCAATCACACCTGTGTAAAATAATTCATTGAAATACTTCTTGGTCTTTCGAAGCGGTACGTAGCTGTTGGCAATCACGCCGGTGCTTCCGTTCATGCGAAATATCCGCGGAACTATCGGATTAAGTTCGGCTGAACTCAAGTTCGAAACGATGACGGCGGAGAAACTGCCGGCGGCAAAAAATTCACTCAGTCGCGGATACCGCACAGACCCGTATCCCACACCATCTGAAAGAACAAAAAATGAATTCTTCGGACTCCGCTCGTTGTACCGGACTTCCAGCGCGCACTGAAACACATCGCCCTTTTCCTTCCGGAGAACTTCAACCGTTGCATCCCGGTTGAAATACATTCTCGATTCATTCGCGTATGCGCGGATATCCCGCAGTTCATATTCAACATCCCACGCTGTGTTGCCTTGATTTCCGAACGCTACAATTTCTCTCAAATGATTGGACTGCGCTCTCCTCAACAACAAGAGGCCTGTGTCGGACAGATACCGGAATGAGTATTGCTCGATTGCGTAGGGCGTGCCCTCGCCGCCTTTTTGTAACACATGCAGCGGAACGAGCGGCAAATCCGATGGCATAACAACAAACACCGGCGATCCCTCTGCAATGCGCGATTCCAGCGGCCGTAGAAAAATTCCGTACAATCTTGATGACAACTCCCTGTTCCGGCTATCGGTTGGCGATTTCCCCTGGGCCGCAGTGCTGTTGCGTTCGCGGAGGTTCGTATTGAACTCGCGGATCGCGGAGAGTAGGGCGGAACGGTCACTCGACGATACCTGAACTGAGGAAGATGACGGTGAGATCACAAACGTGTAGAGTGAACGTCTGCCGGCGACATATTCCACCAGCGTTGAGCCTGCAGGAATAGTGCGCTGAACATCCTGTAACGTGGCAGCAGAAAGAACCACCGCTCCCCGATACGCTTTGTTGGTTGATGCAATCGAATCTCCAATATCCTGCATTCTTACACTGGACAGCATTAGCGACCGCTGGATGTCAACTGCGAGCGGCCGCACATCCGGACGGGAGGTGAAGGCGGAGAGGAGTTGGTTCTCGGCTCCAATGTAGTTGGCGCGTGCCCGCGACAATTGCATGAAAGCATTGTTCAGGTCGGACCGTCGCGTCTTGATCTCCATCGAGCTAAGAGTTTTGAAGGTTGCGAGACGGTTCTTTTTCTCTGCATAGAGAAATCCTTCATCAGTTTTTCCCAACTGCATCAGCAAGTCGATCAGTGCGTCATACGGCGAGGCCTGCGGCGAAGGTGAGTTCTCGCAATCGGCAAATACATCGAGGTCGTCGCGCCCGGCGAGCGATGAATCAATACATGCGGCAGCGTTGCGAAAATATTCAAGTGCGTTGCCAAGTTGATTTTGTTCCAGCTTAAAATTACCGAGACACAAATGAGCGTACGCGTTTGCCCATGGAATCTCCGTCGTTGCAAGAAGCGCGGCGCCGGCATTGTAACTTCTCTCCGCTTCAGGGTTACCCAATCCGCCCAGGCAGTGGCCGAGTTGAAGTAACGAGTATGCCTCCACGAGTTTATTTTGTGTTTTGATTGCAGAACGGAGCGCAGGATTCAAGAACTTGTGTGCTTCTGAAAATTGTCGTTGACGGAGATACATATTTCCCGCGCGCAACAATATTTCTTCCCTGAGCCGTGCCGCACTCCTGACCCTATCCGCTCTTTGAAGAGCATCCGTAAAAATCTTAAATGCCTCGGTCGTTTTGCCCAGCCGGTCATGCATGATGGCGGAATGCATTAACCCCTCGATCGCAAGCAAACTGTCGTTTGCTTTTTCGGCGAGAGCAACGGAGGCAAGAAAGTTTTGCAGCGCCTGTTCGTTGTTGCCGTAGTAGATTGCTGAGCGCCCGTTTTCCATCTCGATGCGCGCCCGCTGCGCGATTTCCCCTGTAGCCTTGTAGTAATCAGACAATTCATTCAGAAGCCTCCGTTCGCCTTCAATATCTCCTACAGCACGAAGAACAGGAACAAGTATCTGTTGCAGTTCCCGGCTGCCCGCATTTTCTCCCAATGCCTTGTCCAGACGAATGGCGTCGGAGAGAAGCGCATTTGCCTTTTCGTCGTTCTCACAAAGATGATATGCTTTCGCCGCTGCAATCACAGAGGCACGGGCTCCGGTTTTATCATTGGTCTTATTGTAGAGGGATCGTGCAGTTTCGTACCAGATAAATGCGCTGTCGAAGTGTGCGCCCGCAGAATAATTCTCCGCCAGAAGAAGCGAGGTCTCTGCGCGACGCACAGTGTTCTCCAGGATTTCATCAAGCGCAGCAACCTCGCGCAACAGCCGGCGGCTTTCACGATGGTCGCCACGCACCAGTGCATCTTTTGCTTTTTCAAAAACCGCCGAGGCGCGCCGCTGCAGAACGGGAGTTGAATCAACGCCGCAGCCGTTGGAAAGGAACGCGAGCACGATCAGGAGAAAATAGTTGCGGCCCGTAAAAAATATGTCTCTGCTATCCTTCATCAACATAAAAAAAGGTGTGTCGTATCCACGAATGCACTGTTTATCCGTTACGCTCCTTTAGTATCTCTCTCCATTCACTATATCTTCCCCGCATACGAATATGGTACGTAGGTTTGTTCTCAACTTCCTGCAACGCAGAAGGCAACGGGACGCGAACGCCGATCGCCTTCTCAACAACATCCAGAAATTTTGCCGGATGCGCGGTCGCTGCAACAATAATCGGTGGCGAATTGGTCATCCACTCTCGGGCTTTACGCGCCGCCGCAACTCCAACTGCAGTGTGCGGATCAAGAATATATTTTGTTTTTGTGTAGATGGATTGAATCTCCTGAAGCGTCTCTTCATCTGAAATACTCACAGCATCAATATCATTCTTCAATGTGTGAACATTATTGTTGTAGAGGAATTGAAGCCGGGCAAGGTTGCTGGGATTTCCGACATCCATTGCATTTGAATATGTCTCAATGCTCGTGCGAGGAGTAAATTCACCTGAATGCAAATACTGTAGCACGCCGTCGTTGGCATTTGTTGCTGCGACAAAACTCCGGATGGGCGTTCCCATCCATTTTGCATAGACAGCTGCGGTCAGGTTGCCGAAGTTGCCGCTCGGAACAACCACCAACGGTTGCTCATCTTGTTCCTTCCGAAGCTGAGCCGATGCCCAAACGTAATACGTAATTTGAGGGAGGAGCCGTCCCAGATTGATCGAGTTCGCCGTGGTTAAATTCTTGAGTGATTGGTCCGCCAGAGCCGATTTTACAAGACGCTGACAATCATCGAATGTCCCTTCCACTTCAACGGCAGTGATGTTGCCGCCGAGCGTTGTCATCTGTTGTTGTTGCAGCGGACTTATTTTTCCGGAGGGATAAAGAATAAACACTTTTATGTGAGGAACATTGAAGAACCCCTGTGCAACCGCGCTACCCGTGTCGCCGGAGGTTGCGACCATAATGGTGAGTTCTTGTTGTTCCTGTTCGAGAAAGTACGACATCGCGTGCGCCATGAAACGGGCGCCGATATCCTTGAACGCGAGTGTCGGGCCGTGAAATAATTCGAGCAGATACAGATTCTCATCCACCCTCACAAGCGGCACAGGAAAATTCCATGCTTTGGTAATAATTGCAGAAAGATCGTTGGCCGGGATTTCATCAATGAATCGAGACAGAACGCTTGTACCGACCGAGTGTAGTGTCGGTTTCGCTCCCGTGTCGAAGAGCGCTGAATCGAGACGAGGCAAATATTCTGGGACGTACAGTCCTCCGTCCGGCGCAATGCCTTGAAAAAGCGCTTCACGGAAACCGACAGCCGGACTTCTCCTGTTGACCGATTGGAATTTCATTGAGGTGGATAATCTGATTACAAAAAGCCAGCGCCCCGCATGTTAATCCTCGAAATAAAAACGTCGGACTTTACTCCCGCCGTCCGCGCAAATGTCCGTTTCATTGCGGCAGCAACTTTTGCTGCGGAAGAAGCCGACGATGCAACGGCAAACATTGACGGGCCCGAACCGGAAAGCGTACATCCAAGCGCGCCGGCATCAAAGGCGCTTTGCTTCACTTCATAAAATCCAGGAACCAATTTCGCACGATGCGGTTCCGCAATTATATCTTCTGTACACGTGCCGACAATTTTTGCATCGCCGCGTGAAAGTCCCGCAACCAATCCGCCCACATTGCCCCATTGCCGGATGGCGGATTGCATGGCGATTTCTTTCGGAAGTACATTGCGCGAGTCTTGTGTGTGAAGAACAATATGGGGATGCACCACCACCCACGTTATCGTGTTTCGGACCGGCAACGCAATCACGTCCAGCGGATCGTAACTGCGGACAAGCTGCGCGCCTCCGAGCAGGCATGGCGCGGCATTATCGGCGTGGCCTGAACCGGTGGCAAGGCGTTCGCCTTCCAACGCAAACCGGAGCAAATCCTTTCGCTTCAGCGGCTTTGACATCAACGCATTCACTGCCAACACAGCGCTTACACTGCTTGCTGCAGAGCTGCCGAGGCCCGAACCAACCGGCATATGCTTATGCAGAGTCAACTTCACACCAAACTTCGGCTTTAGTTCTTCTATCAGCAAACGTGCAACATGGGCTGCAACATTTTTCAGCGCATCCGTCGGGACATCTTCGCCGCCATTGTGCAGTATAAATTCCAGACCTGACTGTTTTATCCGCGAAGCAACAACCACATCGCCAGGTCGATCAATCGCAATCCCGATCACGTCGAATCCGGAACCTACATTCCCGATTGTCGCCGGTGCAAAAACTTTTACAGTCCTGGGATTCAAAAGTCGAAAATCATTTTACGAAAGAGAATGAAGAAGCTTGAGGATATCTGAAAAGACGCCCATCGCGGTCACTTCCGCTCCGGCGCCCAATCCCTTCACGACGAGCGGATGCTTTGAATATCGTTTTGTCGTAAACACGATAACGATCTCACTGCCCTGCGTGCCCGCAAACGGATGTTCGGGGGAAAACTCTTTCAGGCCCGCCATCGCAACGCTGCCATCGAGCGTTCCGACGTAGCGGAGAATTTTATTTCTCTTTTCAGCACGACGGTAGCGGTCAAGAATTTTCTTATCCTGTGCAGCAAGACGAGCGTAAAAGGTTGAACTGAGCGGCCCCTTTCGCAGTGAAGCGGGAACAAGACTCTCGACGCGGACATTTTTGAGATCCATTTTCATCCCGTTTTCACGCGCAAGAATGAGCAGCTTGCGGGCAACGTCCATACCGGATAAGTCTTCACGCGGATCGGGCTCTGTGTAACCGAGCTTTTCCGTCTCGCGCAGCAGCGTGCTGAAAGATTTTGTTCCGTCGAAGTGGTTGAAAATATAACCGAGCGTGCCGGAAAGTATTCCTTCAATCTTATGAACGGAATCCCCCGTAATGATCAAATCTTTGAGAGTCGAAATCACGGGAAGCCCGGCGCCAACGTCCGCTTCAAAATAAAACTGGCGCTGTTTCTTTTTCAGTAGGCTCATCAACGCAATGTACCTGCGCCAGGGAAGAACGTTGGCTAGTTTGTTGGGCGTTACCACATGCAGATTGGCGTGAATAAAATCCGCATACGCCTCGACTACCGATGCGCTTGCCGTGCAATCAATAAGTGCCGCGTTGGGAAGATTCAGATCCGCAATTTCCTTCGCCAGCATTTCGGCATTCATCCGATGGCGGGAGGATGCAAGTTTTCGTTTCCAATCTGAAAGATCGATTCCATCTTTATCGAGAACGAAATGTCTGCTGTTCGCGACAGCTACAACCCGGACATCGAATCCTCTTTCAAGAAGAACTTTACGCTGGGCGTGAAGTTGGGTCAACAATTCAGCGCCGACATTCCCCACGCCGATCACGACGAGTGAAAGTTCTTTACGGCAGTTGAAGAACGCATCATGCACGAGATTCAGAGCCTGCGCCTTCTGATGCGAAGAAACCACGCACGAGATGTTTCGCTCCGATGCACCTTGCGCTATTGCGCTGATGTTGATGTTGTGGCGTCCGAGAGTTTGAAATATCTTGCCGGAAACCCCGGGCGTTCCGCGCATTCCTTCTCCGACCACAGCGAGGATTGTCTGCGATGGCTTTTCGTCCAACGACGTAAGCTGGCTATGCAGCTCGTACCGGAATTCATGCGCGAGCGCTTTGCGTGCCCGATGCGCATCACCGGTCGATACAGCAAAACAAATTGTATGTTCGGATGAAGCCTGTGAAATCAGAATTACGTTGACGTGGGCGGCGGCGAGAGCGCCGAAGAGACGATGCGCGGTACCGGGCACGCCTACCATGCTCATGCCGCGGAGAGTGAGAAGCGTGATTCCATCGACCGACGTGATGCCCTTGGCAGCGCCGGCCCAATTGTCCGCATCTTTCGAGATGAGCGTACCGGGCGCGGCGGGGTGGAGCGTGTTTTTGATGAGAATGGGGATTGACTTCGCAACAGCCGGTGCAATCGTAGCTGAATGCAAAACGCTCGCTCCGAAATACGACATCTCCATCGCCTCTTCGTATGTAAGGCTGGGAAGCACAAACGCGGATTGCACAGTGCGCGGATCTGCACTCAACACTCCATCCACGTCTGTCCAGATTTCGATGACACGGGCGTTAAGCGCCGCGCCAACGATGGCAGCAGAATAATCTGAACCGTTTCTCCCGATCGTAGTCGTCCGTCCATCCTCTGTCGCACCGATAAAGCCGGTAACCACCGGAATGCATCTTCTGCCGTTCGTCTGGTAAAGGCGATTGAAATATTTTTTCGTCTTCCTGTTTGTCTCTTCGAATTGAACTTCCGCGTTCATGAACCGATCGTCGGTCACGACAAAATCCCGCGCATCAACTGCAACCGATGTTCTCGATTTGTTGATGATCGAAGCGACGATCATCGCGGAGAGCCGTTCTCCGAAACTTGCGACCAGATCCATCGCACGCGGCGGCGAATGGCGCAACAGATTTATTCCGTGCAGCGCGTCGTGCAATTCGGAGAGATCCAGTTCGACGCGGCGACGAAGTGGGCTGTGCCGCATTTTTCCGTGCAATGCATCCAGAGCGTGATGATGACGCATGACAATCTTGCTGTATAAAGAGAGGTATGCTTCATCTCCCTTCTCTGCCAACTTCGCGCATTCAAGAAGTTGGTTGGTAATTCCCTGAAATGCCGAGACAACAACAATGGCGCTTCCCTTCTCCGCCAACAAAATGCGGGCGACAGCTTTAATACGTTCCGGTGTCGCCAACGACGAGCCACCGAATTTCATTACTTTCATATGCGGAGTGAATAAGGAAGATTGGAGTTACTTCAGGTGCTTCTCGAAGAATTCAGTAATGCGTTTCATGTACTCTTCCCCGCCCACCTTCATCATGTCGTTATGCCGCGCGCCGGGGATAAGCCAGAGTTTCTTCGGCTCGTTCGCAGCGGCAAATACTTGTTCGGAGTAATTATACTTGATGAGATTATCTTCCGTCCCGTGCAGAAGAAATATCGGGATGTGAATGTTCTTGACTGCTTCGATCGGAGCGACGTCGTTCGCTTTGAATCCCGCAAGATACTCCGACCTTTTGATAACAATGTTTCTGAGATAATGCCAGGGAAGCTTTATCATTCTTTTCTGATAATCATCAAAGACGGTTCGTAATGTTGCAAAGCCGCTTTCCGCAACGACCGCGACAACCCGTTTATCCACGGCCGCAACCTGGAGCGCAATCGCTCCGCCCATCGACCAGCCCAAAAGTCCCACCTTTCCCACCTGCAAGTCGTTACGCGTCATCAAATAATCGATCGCTATCCTTGTGTCGTATTTCTCATGGTAGCCGTATGTACAGAATTTCCCTTCGCTCTCTCCGTGATGGCGGGAATCATAAAGAAAAATATTGTACCGGTGATCGTGTAGTTGCTTTGCGAGCGGCAGGCCGGCTATTTTGCTTTCACTGACGCCGTGCAGGATAATAATCGTGCCTTTGGCGGACGATGCTTTGATTAACCAGCAGGCGAGCTTCAGTCCGTCCGGTGTTTTCAGAGTGATGTCTTCGTAGGCAAGTTTCAGGTTGGACGGATGAAGAGTATCTGTGCGTGTGCGATACCATTCTGCTGTGCGTTGTTTAGGTTGAAGAAGCAGGACGGGACCGATGACAAGCAAAACCAGCGACACCGCTGCTATCAGCACGATTATAATTAGGATGATCCCGAGTAGTAAACTCACGCCGAAGAGATCTCTTGAATGTTGGAAAAAATGCAAAGTAAATATAGCCAGCAGGGTAGCATGATGCAAACGGACGTCTTTTGTTTATCCGGGAGGTTGTGGTTATATTTTTGCGCCCATGAATGAAACCACCGATATCAAACCGCGCATCGCCATTGTGCACGAATGGCTCACCGGAATGCGGGGCGGCGAAAAATGTGTCGAAGCGCTGTGCGAAGTTTTCCCCGACGCCACATTGTTCACGCTTGTGCATGTGAAAGGTTCTGTCTCGCCGACAATCGAACGGATGCCGATCCGGACGTCGTTCATCCAACATCTTCCATTCGCCAAAAGCCGGTATCGTCATTACTTGCCGTTGTTCCCTTCTGCTATTGAATCGTTCGACCTCAGCGCATTCGACATCGTCGTCTCGTCTAATCACGCAGTGGCAAAGGGCGTGAAGACAAGGCCGGGAACACTGCACATTTGCTATTGCCATACGCCCATGCGGTACATTTGGAATTTGTATAACGATTATTTCGGAAAGGATCGCGCCGGAATACTGACCCGTTTGGGGATGAAGATGTTTTTGAATTATCTTCGCTCGTGGGACGTACGGACAGCGGCGAACCCTCACTACTTCATCGCCAACTCGCACAATGTTCAACAACGCATTAAGCAAATTTATAACCGGGACTCGGATGTCATCTACCCTCCTGTCGATACTTCTCTGTTTCAACTATCTCCAACTCCCGGAAATTATTTTTTGATCGTGAGTGCGTTTGTTCCATACAAGCGGATTGATCTTGCGATTGAGGCTTTCAACATCACCGGAGATAAGCTCGTGATTGTGGGTGATGGACCCGACGACACACGGCTGCGATCGCTCGCGAAACCGAATATCGAATTCCACGGATGGCAGCCCGATGCAAACCTGAAGGAGTATTACGCGGGATGCCAGGCATTGGTTTTTCCGGGAGAGGAAGATTTTGGAATCGTGCCGCTGGAGGCGATGGCGACCGGCAAGCCGGTGATCGCATTTGCGAAAGGCGGCGCTCTGGAAACCGTTCTCGATCATGAGAATCTCAAAACAGGAATCCTTTTTAACGAACAAACGGTCGACTCGCTGGTTGATGCAATCGGTCGGTGCAAGGCGACTTCTTTCTCGCCGGAACGCCTTCGCCAGCACGCTCTCACTTTTGATCGGGAAGTCTATAAAAAAAGAATGCGGGAATACGTTTCGGAAAAATGGAAATCGTTCTCGCGAAAGTGATTTTATTATCCAATATCTCCGGATTCGAGACACGGAGACCAGTTAGCTTTCACAGGATTCGTTGACATTCCGTGTACTTTTGACTATATTTTTCAGCCATTTTTGCAGGTGATGAGTGTCTCTCGTGGGGAACCGACGGAGGAAGAAGTACCGGGAATACAAAATCCTCATCGTCCCCGAAGGAGAAGGGGGCGTCAC
>JBBRUI010000054.1:0-18625 GCA_038247945.1 Bacteroidota bacterium
CAGAAGGCTGTCGATTCCATTTCTTTCGATGTGAAGTCGGGAGAGATCCTTGGCTTCCTCGGTCCGAACGGCGCCGGCAAAACCACCACGATGAAAATCATCACCTGCTATATGCCGCAGAATGCCGGTACGGTGGAGGTGGATGGGCTGAGCACGTCGGAGAACTCGCTCGAGGTGAGGAGAAAGATCGGCTACCTGCCGGAGAATAATCCGCTCTATCACGAGATGAATGTAATTGAATACCTCGAGTACGCCGCGCAGTTACACGGGATGAAAGGCGGACAGATCGCGCACCGCATTCGCGAGATGGTGCACGTATGCGGACTGGAGGACGTGCGGCATAAGGATATCGGGGAGCTTTCGAAGGGCTACCGGCAGCGCGTAGGACTTGCGCAAGCAATGATCCATGAGCCGGATGTTCTGATACTGGACGAACCCACGAGCGGCCTCGACCCGAACCAGATCGTCGAGATCCGTAACCTGATCAAACAACTCGGGCGCGCAAAGACGGTAATCCTTTCGACGCACATCTTAAGCGAGGTCCAGGCAACGTGCGACCGCGTGCTTATCATTAACGAAGGAAAAATTGTTGCGGACGGAACACCTGAAAGGCTGCGTGCGGATTTTCAGGGCGCCGAGTCGTTGACTCTGGAATTGCGTACAGGTTCATCGGATCCGGTGCAACAAATCTCGCCGAAGTTGCGCAGTCTGCCCGGTGTCGGCAGCGTTGAGCTGCTTGGCCAGCAAAACGGTTCGGCGCGGTTCGAGCTGCACGTTGACAAAGGCATTGACGTGCGTGAGTCTGCATTCCGAATGGCGGTTGCGGAGGGTTGGATTATTTTAGAAATGCAAAGAAAAGCGACTACACTTGAAGAGGTGTTTCATAAACTCACTACGAGCTAAGAACATCAACACTTGCTCGTGACACCCTTCCCCGACTGTGTCGGGGCTCAGGGCGACAAATGATTTGTTAAACTTTACAAGAAACCTATGAACTCCTTCCCCAACATTTTCCCAATTTTTAAACGCGAGCTACGGAGCTACTTCAACTCCCTCGTCGCGTATGTCGTCATCGTTGTGTTTCTGGCGATACTCGGCTGGTTCTTCGCCAATAATTTGTTTCTGAACAATGTGGCGTCTCTCTATATAGTGTTCGATTCGCCCCTCGCGAAGATTCTTTTCCTCGTCATCGCCCCGGCAATTACCATGCGCCTGCTGGCGGAGGAACGGAAGTCCGGCACGATTGAACTCCTCACAACAAAACCGATCAAAGACGTCGAAATCATTCTCGGGAAATTCTTCGCAGCATGGTGCGTACTCGGCGCGGCACTGCTGCCGACTCTCCTCTATGTCATCACGATGGCGGTGCTGGGCTCGATTGATATCGGAGCAATCATCAGCGGCTATATCGGGCTCATGTTGATGGGCGGCGTGTTCATCGCCCTCGGCGTCCTGGCTTCGAGCCTTACGGAGAACCAAATCGTTGCATTCATCCTCGGGTTTATATTTTGCTTCGTGTTCTTCATGCTGGATAAAGTGCTGCCGTATATGCCGTCCTTCCTGGCGTCGACGATCGAATTCCTGGGGGTGGATTTCCATTACTCAAGCATCGCACGCGGCGTGATCGATTCACGGAACATTATTTACTTCCTGTCACTTCTCGGTTTTTCGTTGATGCTCGCAACCGTTTCACTTGAACGAAGAAAGTGGTAACCAACGCATGGCAAACAAAAATCTGAAAACTCAAACACTCACAAGAGTCGGCATCGTTGCCGTCATTCTCATTCTGCTAAACATCGTCTCTGTGCGCCTGTTCGGTCGGCTGGATCTCACGAAGAATAACCTGTTCACTCTTTCCGATGCGAGCAAGAATCTTGTCAAGAACCTGGATGACAGGCTAACGATCAAAGCATATTTTACAGAAGAACTTCCATCGCCCTACAATAATATCCGCCGTTCGGTGTTGGACCAATTGAATGAGTACAAAGCGTACTCGAAAGGAAATTTGCAGTTCGAATTCATCGACCCATCCGGTGAAAAAGGAGAACAGGAAGCGCAGCAGCAAGGCGTCCAGCCGGTTCAGGTGCAGGTGATCGATAACGAGCAGATGCAGGTGAAGAAAGCGTACATGGGTATGGTGTTGCTGTACGAGGACAAGAAAGAAGTTCTGCCGGTTATACAAAACACTTCAACGCTTGAATATGACCTCAGCAGCACAATCAAACGACTGACGGGCAAAGGCCAGAAGAAGATCGCGTTCCTGAACGGACAGGGCGAGCCAACACTGCAGGAACTGCAACGCGCCCAGCAGCTGCTTGCCAAGCAATATGAAGTCCAACCCGTCGATGTATCCAAAGGCCAGCCCATCGGGCCTGACGTAGCAGCATTGATTGTGATGGCGCCGAAGAGTGAGTTTTCCGAAACGGCCAAATACCAAATAGACCAATACATCATGAACGGCGGAAAGGTTGCGTTCCTCCTAAACAAAGTCGATGCGGATTTGCAGCAGCGTTTCGGCCGCGCGACTGAACTGAAGCTTGAGGACATGCTGGAGAATTACGGGCTCCGCATCAATCCCGATCTTGTCCGCGATGCACAGTGTGCGCCCATCAATATCGTGCAGCAGCAAAGTGGTTTCTCCATTCAAAGTCAGGTACAATTTCCCTACATACCGATTGTCAGTACGGTCAATAAAGACAACATAATCGTGAAGAGCCTTCAGAGTATCGTGATGTATTTTGTCAGTTCGATCGACACGACCAATCTTGCATCGAAAGGATTGAAGGGAGAAATTCTTCTGCGATCATCGAAACAAAGCGGCCGGCAGACACAGGTTTTCTTTTTCGATCCGATGGCTCAGTATACACAGGAGATGTTTAACGAGCAGCATATTCCGCTTGCGGCGGTCGTCAGCGGCCGGTTCCAGAGTTTCTACGCGGGCAAACCAATCCCGCAAGACACGGGTGCCGGGGCAATTGCACCGATGAGCAGCGCAGCACAACAAAGTCCGGATACGCGAATTATTCTGGTGGGTGATGGAGATTTTGCAAAGGACCAATTCCTCGGCGGACGTGATAACCTGACATTCTTTGCGAACATGGTCGATTATCTTGTTGATGACGCCGGACTAATTACAATCCGTTCGAAAGATGTATCGCTTCCGCCGCTCGAGCAGGTGTCGGATGGAACGAAGAAGGCATATAAATTTGGTAACATGCTTCTCCCCGGTCTTCTTGTTGTTGGATTTGGGCTTTTGCGTTGGAGAATGCGGAAGGCAAAGAGGAAAGCGCTTGAAGCGGCATACCTTTAGAGAGAGACTACTATGAAACGCAGTTCGATAATTTTAATAAGCGTCGTCGGCATCCTTGCTATTGCTGTGTACTTCGTTTCGCGCCAGCCCGGCGAACAAAGTCTTTCAGAGTCTGCCGGAGGGCCGTTAGTGAATTATGATTCCGCGGCAGTCGATAAGATGGAAATCCGTTCGGCGACAGGCACGGTAACGCTCGAAAAACAAGGCGGCAAATGGGTGATAACTTCTCCGATAAAATATCCGGCGGATGAGGCGAGCACAACTTCCGCTGTGGGAAAAGGGAAGGATTTGAACGTCACGAATCTCGTTTCCTCAAATCCCGCCAAGCAGGGAATTTATTCAGTCGATTCAACAGCGACGCTCGTACAGATTTTTACAAACAACAACCCGGCAGCATCGTTCAGAGTTGGGAAACCGAGCAGCTCGTACACCGAAACGTACGTTCGCAAAGAAGGATCAAACGAAGTCTACTCTGTTGCCGGCGTCCTCGCCTCAACCTTTGTGAAAGGTGCAAACGATTGGAGAGACAAGACGATTTTCAAAACAGATCAGAACAATATCCACTCGGTGAAGCTTCAGTTTGGGGACACAACGTTCGTGCTGACGAAGAAAGATAGTGTAAACTGGATGATGGGGAATGACTCGACAGTAAGTTCGACCGTCACAGCTTTTATCGGCTCCCTCGCAAATGTTCAGGCTGATGAGTTTGTAGATTCCACGATATCATCAACTCCAAAGCTAACGGCAACTCTCGAAACACAAGGCATACAACTGCGGATTTACCGAAGGGCAGATGGAAGGCATTATGTGCAGAGCTCCGCTTCGCCCCAATGGTTTGTCATTCAAGAATGGAAAGCCGGACAGTTACTCAAAAGGAAGACGGATTTCCTTCCTTCCATCCCAACAAAAAAATAACCGACACAACAAAAGAAAACCGGACGCCGCTATGCGACGCCCGGCTTTTTATTTTTACTGATTTACTTCTTATCCTCTGCCCCGTCCACCTCTTCCACCTTCACTTTTTCCACCGCCTGAATTTCGCGGAGCGCTGTCGCGCTGACGTTGAGGCATTTCCATTCGCCGTTCAGGAGTTCTGACTTCTTCGCGTCGTTCAGGACGCGCCTGACGTTCGGGTCTCGCTTCCGGCTGGCGTTGAACTGCCCGCTGATCTTCGCCACGAGTATTCCGCTGACGGTCGGCATTATTTACATCATCGCGCTGACGTTCTTCCCGTTGCGTACGTTCTGCCGCGCTTCTCCCATTTTCATTTCTCGTTCGGACTCCTTCTTCGCGCTCAACTTCTCTTGCACGGACGTCAATCTTTCGCGTGTCGAGGTCAACGGAGCGCCCGCCTTCTTCACGGATCCTCGCAGGACGATCAGCACGGTCGTCCGTGCGCTCCTGAATACGCGGACGGTACACTTCAATTTGTTCACGGTTTCCCTCGCGTACCACACGGTCCTTCTCCCGACCTTCAACGTCACGGACTCTTGCCGTTTCAATCCGGATGTTGCCGCGCCGTTCAATATATTCACGTTCAGGGCCGCGGGTTACAATTCTTCCACCGTTGTAGCGGACACTTCCTCCCGACCTCGTCCGGCCGATGTAGCGGGCATTGTCGCCATTGCGATAGACATACCGGTGAACATTCGAATGTGCTATGTATCCGCAGTCCACGAATGACCACCAGTTGTGTGGCGTATCCCAGCGCGTACGATAATGAATTCCCCAGTTCACACTAAACACGGCGTACGGACTCAGCGGAGCCCATCCTACACAATCGTCTCCGTACCGCCATTCGACCCACGCAGGCGCCCAATCGTATCCGGGAATCCAGATCCATCCGTAGTAGTCATCGTACGTCCAGCGCCCGTAATGGTACGCTGCCCAACCCCAGGGTTCATCGCTCACCCAATACCATCCATCATCGGTCCAGGCCCACCGCCCCACCGTATAAGGCCGCCAATCCGAAGCGACACGAACAGGACGCCATCCATATACTCCACTGCCGGCCGATACCCATTCTCCGTGCGGACTAAGACCATCATAAAATACGTTGAATGAAACTCCCACAGAACCCGGCTGTGCAACCGCAGATTGCGGAACAAAACTCCACACAGCTACCATACATACCAACCCGACAACAATCCTTTTCATACGCACCTCGCTGATAGGCAATAATCTTCTTCTAAAGAAAAGTTCAATCTATGTGCCAGAAAGAAAAGCCCCGATCATGCGAAGAATCAATCGGGACAGTTTGTAGAGCGTAGACTAATATGGTCAATGAACTCAATTCAGTACATCGTTTATGGGCGATGTCCCAAAAGGTAAGCGATAATTCCTTTTTGAATGTGAAGCCGGTTCTCAGCTTGCTGGAGAATGATGGACTGTTTGCCGTCAAGAACGTCACGCGTAATTTCCTCTCCGCGGTTCGCGGGCAGGCGATGCATGATCGTTGCATCAGGTTTTGCAATTTTTAAAAGCGCAGCATTCACCTGATGTTGTTTGAAAATAATCTGTCGCCGTCCTGAGTCGCTCGCAGTCGGCCACACATCTGTATAAATCACATCGGCACCCTTAACAGCAACAGCCGGATCCTGTATGAATTCAATGCGACTTGTTTTTGATGTCTGTGCCTGTTCGAGTACGCCGGGATGAGGTTCGTATCCTGTCGGCGAGGAGATAACAAGATGGATGGGGAGTTTCTCTGCAAGCTCCAGCCATGAGTTCACGATATTATTTCCATCTCCCACAAAAACAATTTTTGTTGAGGGAGAACTTTTCCCGATCTCTTGAAGCGTAAAAAAATCAGCCAGCACCTGGCATGGATGAACAAGATCCGTCATGGCGTTGATAACAGGAACAGTTGCGCTTTCGGCAAGCTGGACAACAGTTTGATGCTTCGATGTGCGGGCGACGATGAGCTCGTTGTACCGGGAAAGGACAGATGCAACATCATGCACCGATTCACGCGTTGCGATTCCGATTGTTTCCTGCTGAAGAAAAATCGGATGGCCGCCCAGTTGAGCGACGCCGACTTCAAAGGAGACACGCGTGCGAAGAGACTCTTTCTCGAATATCAGTGCGGCGCTCTTATGGGCAAGCGGTGTGAAATTTTTGAGAACGCTGCTTTTGATTTTTGTTGCGAGCAACAAAATATCGGAAAGCTCCTGGCTGCTCCACGAGGTAAACGATATAAAATCGCGCTTCACGCAATAATTCCTTTGTAGACAAAAGGTGGATGAACATTGAACCGCTAAATGTGAGCGGGACTTCAGCCGCTATGTGGTTAGAATGACAAAAAGGTAGGCAACTACGCGGAAAAATCCAACTCGATTTTCCCCTCCTCACCCAATAACGTGTTGAACGAAGTGGTAGGATGCCGGGACGTGAAAAAACTTTTGTTCGCACTCAGAGCAAATACGTTGCACGGGGTCGCGGTCAAGCATTTTCTGGCTGATGTGAGCCTTGCAGCTGATGCAGATCCCATACGATCCGTCTTCGAGGCGGTCGAGTGCATTTCTGAGCTCTTCAAGCTGAGAATCGCTCTTGAACGCCAGCAATGCATCGAGGTCGTGTATGGAAAGTTCGCCGCTGAGGAATGTTTCGCGAGGATAGAAAATCGCGTACTGGTCTTGCAGAAAATCATACATCCGGGAAAGAATCTGCCGGCGTATCATGCGCTTGCTCTTTTTCATGTCGCCCTTCTTCTTGGTGAGTTAAGAAGATCCCCTCTCTTCAACACTTGAGAGCTTCACAAACGTTCGGTTGGAAACTAACGTCAACAGTAAGCTACAAAAGGTGGCTCTAAAGTCAACAACCTACGCTTGGGCGACAGAAATTAATATTCTGCTCATCGATGTAGTTTTGATGGGATGAGATAACCAATCTTTGTTCAACTCTGCGCAATTGAGTGTCTTAGGAGAGTCTTTGAACCGTTCTCTCAGTGAGCTGTGACGATGGCATGAAACCTGCACCCAAGCCGAAAGTTTTCCGGCAGAATACTGAATCTAAATTATCTCCGCAGCGGTCTGTTCCATCCAACCAACCTTTCCGTCTGCCAAACGGATCTTGCACCAGGTATTAATCTTATCGATGATTGAAACTTTGATCCCGCTGTGGAGAACAAACGCGTCCGTACTATTCATGTCCGGTGAATTCTTCACCGTCGTAATATTCGCCGTGACTATCGCGCTGTCTTCCTTTTGCAGTGAATCAAGTTTGGCCACAAAAATCGTCACGCTGAAGATCAGCAGAGGAAGGCTTGCCGTTCCGGCAAAAAAAGCAGCACGCCGCCATACATAGGAGCGTGCGAGAATTGCGACAATCACCGTCCCAACGATCAAGACAAAAAACATGTAGGCCAGCCACGTTATTCCGGTGAGGGTGAACGTTGAATTGATAGCATCCCACCACTCCCAGATGAACAACCGGGGAACAGGCTCAATTCTGTCAATGATCATCAGGTTTGCAAGCTGCAGATTGTGGCGTACGTCTTCGTCGTTCGCGAGCCATTTCATTGCACGCTCGTAATTGAGGATCGCTTTCCCGATGTTCCCTGACTTATAACAAGCGTTCCCTAAATTGTAAAGTGCTTCCCCGCTAACGGTACTATCCAGACTCTGTTCGTATTTCTTGATTGCTTCCGAAAATTTCCCTTGCCTGTACGCTTGGTTCGCCTCATCGTACAGTTGTTCAGAGTTCTGTGCGTACAGTGGAAGAGCAACCAGAACTGTAAGCAGGAAAGAGAGACGTTTCAAAAGCATCATACTGTCCGCTCCAGTTCGATAATTATCTTGCTCGCGTCATCATACGTTTTTTTCATAGCCTCCACGGAAAAGCTCGTCGGGGTAAAGCGGGCCATCTCGCATGTTTCCAGCAATGACTTGAGCGCCGCGGTGGTTTCGGGTTTCACCGATCGCCTTGATAGTTCACTCACCGCCATATCAATCGAAATATCTGCTTGCTGGATATTGAGCTTGTCGCCCAGATATTTCCACATTGCCTTCGCCACCTCGGAATAGAATGCAAGTTTTTTCTCAGCACTGTCTTTCCCTCCGGAGACTTCTTTCAACAACACTTCTGCCTTCTTCAATCCTTTGCGCGCGACTTTTATCGCTTGCCGGTTTCGATATCCAACGAGATCGCTCATGACGGCTTGGCGCTTGCGGGTATACACCAACGTCCCGGCAAGGCCCGCAAGCGGCAGAAGCATCAGCGCAATAAATGTCCCGTTGGTGTGTAGAAATTCTCCCCGCTTCACAAAAGCCGGACGATCAACTTTGATGAAGCGAATATCCTGACTGAGCATCTGAACATCTTCGCGTGGATTCGAGGAAACAAACGGCGTTGCGCCCGCGGCTCCTTGCTCCACGTTGATCTCCAGTTGAGGTGACTTCAGCGTTACGTATTCATTCTTCCCTAGATCAAAATAACTGAACTCAACCGCCTTGATTATTTTTTTACCCGGATAACGCGGAACGAGAATGTATTCAAACGTTTTTGAACCCGAGATCCGTGCATCGCGGCGATTGATATTATCGGCAACCTTGGGAGTGTACTGTTCAAAATCGCTCGGCACTTCTATCGAAGGCGATTCAAGCACCTTAATGTTCCCGCTTCCCGCAATAGTTACTTTATAACTGATCGGTTCGTTTGTCTTCGCATTTTGCTTGTCGACCTTGGCATTAATCGAAAATTTCCCGACTGCGCCTTTGAAACTCGTCGGCGCACCGGGAGGCAGCGGATCAACTTTTATACGGATCGGGCCGCTCTTCACGACGTATTCGATCTGACGTCCGAACGGGTTTCCATTGAACACATCAAACGGGTCCCAGGAACGCTTGTCCCGCACGGTAACAAGAGTAGTAATCTCCATCGGCCCAATTTCGAGCGTGCCGGATTGCGTGGGGAAAAGCGCCGAACGCTTAATCATGCCGACCTGAAACTGTTTTCCGTTGTACGTTTCCGTTGAAAGTTGTATCTGTTTTGACATCTCGGCGTCCTCGCTCCAGAACCCGGTCATTGCCGGCGCTTTGGTGAGATTGTAATTCTGGATCTGCACCCGCGTATATAATTTGTAGACAAGATTTACCTGTTGCCCCTGCATAACACGCGCACGATCAATCGTTGCCCGCAATAAAAGATTCTCCCCCAATTGCGCTTCGACATCGGCCGATGCACCCTGCTGCTGCTGTTGTTGCTGTTGCTTCGATTGCGGAGCGCTCCCGGACACGTCCACGGTAATCGGAGAGGTTGAATATGATTTACCGCCCACTTCAATTGTGGCCGCGCCGATGGCAAACTTGCCGACATTTTTGGGTTGTAAAACGTAGCTGTACGTAAACGATGACGAGACGACGCCGTTGATATACTGCATGTTGGATGTCGTGCTTGGCCCCATCATGATGCGGAAGTTGTCGAGGTTGGGCAGCTTCAGGTTTCTTCCACCGCCCGATCCGGTATTCTGCAACGTGAATGAAAGCGTAAGCTGATCACCTACCGACACAGGATTCTTGTCTACGCTTGCCACAAAACTCCCGTCTTGAGCGAACGCCCGGGTCGTAATCAACGCGGCAATAATAAGAATAACGCTTCGAACTCTTTTCACTTCACCAGTCCTTATCAGTCTTCGGGCGTGTCGTAACTCTCGCCCTGAGTTTTTTCTGAACATTTTTTTCATTGTTCTTCAACACTTCCAGTATCCGTTCTGCATCTGCCTTTGACATTTTCTTTTCTTGCCGGGCTTGCGGTTGTGGCTGTTGCTGCTGATCAGGTTTTTGTTCGTCAGACTTTTGCTCGTCAGGTTTTTTCTGATCCTGTTTCTGATCTTGCTTCTCCTGGTCCTGCTTGTTCTGATCCTTTTTGTTTTGATCCTGCTTGTCTTTATCCTTGTCCTGCTTCTTGTCGTTCTTTTGCTGCTGTTGTTGCTCCTTTAGTTTCGTCAAGGCATAGGAGAGATTATATTTCGCATCCTGATCGTCGGGTCGCAGCTTGAGCGATTGCGTAAATGCCTTCACCGCCTCTTCGTACTTTTGGGATTTAAGTTGTGCGTCGCCCAAATTGTAGTATGCTTGTGCTTGCAACTGCTTTGTTTCGCTTTTTTGAACAGCCTCCTCAAAGGACTTTATCGCTTCGTCGAGTTTGTTCTGCCGGTAAAGAGAATTCCCCAGATTATAATGTCCGGGCATGAGCGTGACATCTTTATCCAATGCCTTCTTATAATTTACTTCTGCATCGCTGAATTTCTTTTCCGCGTAAAGATCATTGCCGCCGTTCACGAGCGAGCGGACCGACTGGGCATGACCTACATACATAGCGCAAACTGAAACGACGATGACGACAAATGCTCGAATCATGACACCTTCACCTCTTTCTTCAACGGATTCCATTTTGCAATCCAGACTATCTTCTTCTCTGAAATCAACAACTCGATCAACAGAAATAGAATTCCCCCGGCGAGAACATATTGAAATCTCGACTCATAGTCGGTGAATTGCTTCGTACCGAATTCCCTTTTTTGCAATGCATTAATCGCTTTGTAGATTTCATTTAACTCATCTTGGTTGTTCGTACCCCGGTAGTATGCAGCGTTGCCGATCGCCGCAATTTTTTCAAGCGAGGTCTCATCAAGTTTTGTCATTACGATATTTCCGGCTTTATCGCGCTTGAAGTCTACCTGCTGCCCGGAAGAATTGTACACAGGAATTGGCGCCCCCCCGGGCGAACCAAGGCCGATAGTGTAGATCAGAATTCCCTTCTTCGCCGCTTCTTCGGCCACACCAAAAGCATCACCCTCGGTGTTCTCGCCGTCGGTAATAATCACGAGGACTTTCGTTGTCGGTTCCTTGAATTCAAAGGATTCCAACGACCGCTTGATTGCGGTTCCGATCGAAGTCCCCGGAATCGGAACGGCATCCACATCCACGACATCCAAAAAGAGTTTTGCGCCGCTGTAATCTGTCGTCAATGGAAATTGCGTATATGATTCTCCTGCGAACACAATCATCCCGATACGATCGCCCGCGAGCCGGTCAATCAAATTCCGGATTTCAAATTTGGCTTTCTCGAGCCGGTTGGGTTTTATATCCTCCGCTTTCATACTCAGCGAAACATCCAGCGCAATAAAAATATCGACTCCTTCCTGTTTCACTTCCTGTAAGCTCGTTCCGATCTGGGGATTCGCAAGGGTCACGACAACAAGCACGTAGGCAATAAGCAGCAACGTAAATTTCAGAAAACGCTTGAGTGCGCTTGCCGATGCAGCAAGCCGAGCAAGAATATCAAACGACCCGAAACGGCCAAGGGCTTTCTTCCGCGTCCGCGCAACAACCCAGTACAAAAGAAGCAACACCGGTACGAGGCCGAGCAGATACAAATATTCAAAATGTGCAAACCTTATCATCGTTACGGAAGCTTTCGGAGATATGTTTGTGAAATCAACAGTTCAAGCGCAAGGCCAATCAGCCCGATCCAGACCCAATCATAAAAAAGTTCAGTGTATGATCGGTATGCCCGGACCTCGATTCTGGTTTTCTCCATTTCATCAATTTCATCGTAAATGTTCTTAAGTGTCCGGTTATTCGTTGCACGAAAATACTGGCCGCCTGTCATCTCGGCAATCTTGGTCAGTGTTTTGTCGTCGACATCCACCGGCATGTTCTGGTATCGTGTACCGAAAGGAGTCTGCACGGGAAAAGGCGCTTCGCCCTGGTTCGTTCCGACGCCGATCGTATACAATCGAATTCCGAATGTCTGCGCCAGTTGTGTTGCGGTGAGCGGATCAATTTCGCCACGGTTGTTGACGCCGTCGGTCAGCAGGATAATCACTTTGCTTTTCGTCTTGCTGTCTTTCAACCGGTTCACGCCCTGGGCAATTCCCATCCCGATCGCGGTCCCGTCTTCGATCAGGCCCTGCTTTACTGCAGCCAACTGGGTTTTCAGAACACGATAATCGAGCGTCATCGGACATTGCGTGAAACTCTCACCCGAAAAAATTACCAGCCCAATCCGGTCGTTCGTCCGCCCGTCGATAAAGTCCATCATAACTTTGCGTGCCGCTTCGATCCGGTTGGGACGCAAATCCTCAGCCAGCATACTTCCGGAAATATCAAAGAGAAGAACAATGTCGATGCCTTCCGTAAAAACATTTTCTCCACGTGATGTTGTACGCGGCCGCGCCATGCCAACGAGCAGCAGTCCGATCACTAACAGCCGCAGAATAAACGGAAGATGACGAAACCGTTCTTTCATTGACGGACGTATCTTCGCAAACGGCAGCAACGTGGAATAACGAATGTCGCTGCTGTTCTTCTTGTAACGGCGAACGTACCAGACCACAAGCAGCGGGATAACGGCCAAGCCGTAAAGGTACTCCGGATTGGCCCACGTGATGTTCGGATCAAACATTTGCTGCCTCGCGTGGGCTCTCGGTCACCTTTGCATTTTCACATGTCGGTTGAATCATGTCGGATGAAGGAGTCGATTCCCGTAGTTTAGTTTTCTCAATTATATCGAACGCGACCGTCATCATTTCCTCATGTTCGGGGATGGCCGGTTCGTACTTCGCAAACTTCACTAGGTCGGCACGACGCAGAATTTTTGCCGTCTCGTCAAGAACAGAATGCGCACCGGCAAAGCGGCGCAAATCATCCAGGGTCTCATCCGTAGTCTTCTCGAGCGCCATAAACGCGTAGCGGTTTTCAAAATACCGGCGAAGAATTTCCGTGACTTCGGAATAATATGGTTTGATAAGAGCTTGCTGCCAGAGGCGCTTCTCTTTCAGTTGTGCCAGCTCTTCAAGCGCCAGCACGTGTGCGGGTTTCGGGGGAGCAACGTATTTCTCCACCGGCTTCCGCTCCTTTTTTCTTTTTCTGTATATGTAGATTGAATAACCAAGCCACGCAAGCGCAACAGCAGTCCCCAGAATGAGCGAGATTTCTGCCACAGTCAACGAGACTGAAAGTACCGGCTTGATATCTTTGATCTCTTTACTTGTGTCGACTTCAACAAGATGGATCCTGAATATGAGCGGATCGGTCGCTACTGTTTGGAACGCGGAGTCCGGAGGAATTTTGTATGCAAACTGAAGAGGTGGAAGTATCGCCGTCCCTGAATCGTACGCCGAAACAATAAACGTTGCAGAAGAAGTCGTGACGGAAGATTTCTTTACAGGGTCGCGGGAAAGGATATGAAACACGCCCAGCGTGTCGCCGACAAGAGGAGAAAAATTCAACTTGCCGTCGTGCGTAATCTCCACATGCACAGTGATCGCATCGCCGACAAGAAACTCCGTCGAGTCAGCCCACGCCCTGGCAGTCGGAGTCTGCGCAAGAAGACGCGGCGCAAAACAGACGGCAGCAACTATCCAGAAAAAAACTCCACAGCGCTTCATCATTACAATCGTCGTTCCCGTAATCTGAAAAAATCCACAATCGGCTTTATGTATGGCCGGTCGATACGAATGGGAATGGCGTCCACCCTGCTGCCGGTAAAAAGCTGCTTGCGTGCGGCTTTGCGTTCAATCCAATACTTTGCAAACTGGTTTCGTGTAGCCGAATCGCTCGTGTCCACCCAGCGTTCCTGGTTCGTTTCCGCATCCCTCATCTTCACAAGCCCGATGTTTGGCAGTTCTTCTTCCCGCGGATCGGATAATTCAATTGCGATCACGTCGTGTTTCTTGCTGACGATGCGGAGGATGGTATCGTAGCCGTCATCAATAAAATCCGAAATCAAAAAAGCAATCGTTCGCTTCTTGTTCACATGATTGAAATATTCCAGCGCCTGCCTGATGTCGGTGCCAGTGCCGGCCGGCTCGAATGAAATCAGCTCCCGGATAATACGAAGAATATGTGCACGGCCTTTTTTGGGGGGAACAAACTTTTCAATCTTGTCCGTGAAAAGAATCAGCCCTACCTTGTCGTTGTTCTTGATTGCTGAGAAGGAAAGCACAGCACAAATCTCCGCGGCAATTTCGTTCTTCAGTGCTGAGCCCGAACCGAAACTGCCGGAGCGGCTAAAATCCACAAGCAGCATTACGGTTAGCTCGCGTTCCTCTTCAAAGATTTTTACAAATGGATGGTTGAACCGGGCGGAAACGTTCCAATCAATCGTGCGGATATCATCGCCAAACTGGTACTCACGAACTTCCGAAAACTCCATTCCCCGCCCTTTGAATACGCTATGATATTCTCCGGAGAAGACGTGGTTTACCATGCCGCGTGTTTTTATTTCTACCTGTCTTACTTTTTTAAGAAGCTCTCTGGTATCCATTTCATTGATCCTTGCAATAAAGCGAGGCTGTCTAAAAAGTCATTGGATGTCATTCTGAGACCCGCTTCTCAGGGTCGAAGAATCCAGAAACAGGCTCTGTTCTGGATTCTTCACTTCGCTTCGCTCCGTTCAGAATGACAGTTTGTTTCTTTTTGGACAGCCTAGTTGGGGTGAGGTCGTTCAATCCCAACATCAAACGCGTCATACACGGATTCACAAATGATTTCAATCCGCAATCAGCAATCCGAAATCCACAATATTCCTACGGCACTTCAATCTTATTCAACACTTCCTGAACAATCTGCTCGGACGTGACTTCTTCTGCTTCCGCTTCATACGTTACCGCAACGCGATGGCGGAGAACATCCAGCGAGATTGCGCGAACGTCTTCCGGTATTACATAGCCGCGGCGCTTGAGGAACGCGTATGCCTTCGCACCCAGCGCGAGATTGATCGTCGCACGCGGCGATGCGCCATAGCTTATCAACGAAGCGAGCTTCGCAAGGTTATACTCTTTCGGCGAGCGTGTTGCAAAGACAATGTCCAGAATGTAACGCTCGATCTTCTCATCCATGTAAATCTCGCTGACCACGGCGCGGGCCTTGACGATCTCGGCAGGGTCGGTTACGTGGTTCACCGCAAGCGTCGTCCCGTTTACGTTCGAACGCATGATCTGCAACTCCTCTTCTTTGGACGGGTAGCCGATTTTTACTTTGAGCATAAAGCGGTCAACCTGCGCTTCGGGCAGCGGGTATGTTCCTTCCTGCTCGATGGGATTCTGCGTTGCAAGCACGAGAAACGGTTCAGGCAACTTGAACGTCTGTTCACCGATTGTTACCTGGCGTTCCTGCATCGCTTCGAGCAACGCGCTTTGCACTTTTGCGGGAGAGCGGTTGATTTCATCTGCAAGAATAAAGTTCGCGAAGACGGGACCCTTCCTTACCTGAAACGTACTTTCCTTCTGATTGAAAATCATTGTACCGACGAGGTCGGCGGGGAGAAGGTCGGGTGTGAACTGAATCCGTTGGAACTTTGCATTGACCGTGCTCGCAAGAGTTTTTATGGACAGCGTCTTTGCAAGTCCCGGAACACCTTCCAGCAAAATGTGTCCGTTGGCGAGCAAGCCCACCAGCAGCCGTTCGACCATATACTTTTGCCCAATGATGACCTTTCCGATCTCCATTTGCAGCACATCGATGAAAGCGCTTTCCCGCTGGATCTTCTCGTTTATCGCCTTGATATCGTACGACATTCAACCTCCATATAATAGCTCAGTGATACCGCTGTTGACGGATAAAAATATAAAAATGTTGCATAGGAAAATCAACGAAACGAGGGAATCGACAAAAATTCCGATTAAGAAAATTTAAGTGGAATTATTTTTTTAGAGGGTACACCGTCAGAGAACCTCGCCCTCCTTGTCCATCGTTGCATAACAACAATGTGAGGTCCGGTGCAAAGGCAATGCCTTCAGGGTGCGGATTAACTTTTTTATTGATCGGTTGTTGCGAGAGAATCTTTCCGTCTTTCGAAAGTTCGATAATCAATGAACCGCGCGCTGCAAGGATAAAAAACGTTCCGGATTTTGGATTCCGCGTAATCCCTGAAGGCTGAAACTCCCCATTGTCAGAATTCTTCGTTACTTGCTCCAGCGGAATCAGGAAACGAGGCTTTCCTGCAAGTGATTTTGCTTTCAACGAAAAAGAATACACTGCCTTGTAATTGTGGTAGCCTTTTCCGGCGTAAGCTTTGCAGAGAAGAAGCAGACAGTCGGTCTCACTATCATAACACAACCCTTCGACATCATTCTTTGATGTAAGGAAGGTGTCGTACGTTTTGAACTCGACTCTTCCGCCATTTTCAGCTTCGGGAAACTCGTAGATTGTTCCGCCGCTTTCGATCAGATAAAATGTCTTCCCCTTTACAGCGATGTCTTCGAAATCCCCCTTTACTCCAAATTTTCCCAGAGAGAATTGCTTGACGATTTTCCCGTTGGTGTAATCAAGTTGATAGACAACCCCGCGCTCATCCTCCTGTGCGAACAAACGGCCGTCAGCCGTCATGACAAGTCCGGAGACTTCGCTCAATCGTTTTGGCAGTGGGAATTGCACAGCGTGTTTGTCGGAAAGATCATAGCGAGATTGCAACGACTGCCCGCCGCCTGGGACATCTTTCTGGGCGAAGCTTCCAACGATCACAAACACTATCAAGAGACACAGAGAGATTTTCATTTGAGATAAATTGAGACTGAAGGCGGAAGCAGGAATTCCATCGAGGCACATTTTCCGTATCGCAACGTGCCGGCGACAAGCTTGCACAAGCCGCCTTTCTTCATCGAAAACGTGAAGCTCGAATCACCCGTCACCAGAACGGAAATCAAATCGCTCAGAAACGGTTCGTGTCCGACAAGAAGAACACTATTAACTTTTCCTTTCATCGTATTCACAAGCGTCATGAGTTCTTCGGGATCACCGTCCGTTGCGAGTGTTCTTGTTTCGTGCAGTTTCTCTTGAGCGCCAAAAGCAGCGGCCACGATATCCGCCGTTTGTATCGCCCGCGTAAACGGACTCGTGTAGATCACATCGAACGAAAGTCCCGCCACAGCCATCCCTTCTGCTATGCGTCGCATACGTTTCTTTCCACGGGCAGTCAACGGACGCAACGAATCGTCGGGATACTTATCAGCGTCGCGTTCTTCAGCAATAGCATGGCGCAAAATATAAATCTCCATAGAACACCTTAGTGACTTGAAAATGGTTTCTTCCAAAAACCGTACAGCTCATCCGCCGACCGGAGGAAGGCAGCAATGAGTTTTCGCTTTCCCTGATTCTGCTGGCGGCGATAACCTGCAAGCGCACGCCGCACAGCCGGCGGACGAGAGAGAGCATAGCGCGTAACGCGGCGGCCAAGCACTTCTGCGTCCTGAATGTTTCCCATCCTGGTTTGATATGCATCCATCGCCTTCAAATTTTTCTTTTGTATAGATGGAAACAGCGGCTGCAATGCCTCTATGGTGTAGCGAAATTTTTTGAACGCGACCCGAAAGCAGTGTAGCGTGCGGGCATCGCGGGAAACAATCTGTTCACGTCGGAACACTGCCCGGGCGAACGCAGCCGCCGCGACACCCTGCACAGCCGTCCTTCCTCCCACATGCGACCTGGGGTTGGAAAACTGTTTGCGTATTTCTCTCTTCAGCGATCCTATTGTGCGGCTCCACTGCATCGTACGAACTTTCCGAATGCGGCTGTCAATCGATTTCATCAACAACCTCTCACGGACTTTCAGAACCGTTATCAGTGTTTCGAGCTCCGGGTACTGTCGACTTTTCTCTTCCACGGTGAGGAGCTGGACTTGCACGTCGCGCAACGGACTTAACGCATCGAACAGCCGTTTCAACCGCCGCCGCGTTCTGCGGATCCTGTCATCGGGCAAGATGACTTCCAGAATCGACAGCGTGGCGACAAGACGGCGTGTGGCTACGCGCAAATCGTGCACTGACTCTTCCGAGAACGATCTCTTGCAACGACGCAACTCGGAGAGAAACTTCTGCCATCGCTGCTCAAGCGATGAAACAAGGACGTTGGAAATTTCCGGCATTGTTGTTACAAGTCGTTTTCGATTTCTCTCACTGACCTCTCCCCGCCCATCGTCATCCTGAGCGCAGCGAACGTAGTGAGCGAAGTCGAAGGATGTTCAATAGTGACGTTGAGTTACTCTTCCAAAGAAAACTTCACGCTGAAAACCTCTTCAAACATCGCGGACTTCTTCATGAGCGCCCATTTTTCCAGAAGCAAATCTCCTTCTCCACTTAACCGCAGAACAAGTTTTGGTTTTTTGTACTCCACGGAAAAACTTGCCACCTTCGTTGCATGTTCGTTGTCCATCGCATCTGCGAGACGAAGAATTGCCGCAAGTTTGGAAACGACGACGCGATCCTTCGGCGCAAGTACATTGTATGCTTCGTGCTGCGGCTTGGGCAGTGATTTGCGGTGGTACCGCGCTGCGTTGGACACGATCGCCATCTGTGTTTCTTTCAGCCCGATG
>JBBRUI010000055.1:0-18448 GCA_038247945.1 Bacteroidota bacterium
CTGACGCCGCTCGATGTCCTCGCCGGACGAACACGCGAACGTCTGAATAACCGGGAACATAAACTTGAACACGCTCTTAGCCAACGACGCCTCATGCGGCAGGCGGCATAAGAAAATAGCCTCGGGAGATCGTATGGCGTGTTGTCTACGCCATGCGATCTCCCGAGGAGCCAGCGTCGCTGCTTCTCAAGCGACGATGGCATGCTTGACTCTTACATAAAATTCTTTACTATGAACGCTACCCTTCAAAGTCCATTTCCCGCTGAACCAAGACAGAATGGGCTTGAGGGACCACCATCTTCCTCTGTCAATGGTCAGGCAGTTCACCTTCAATCAACCTCAATGGTGGCGACTGCCACCACCAACCAGCGCAAGCTCCTCCACGTGTATGGGAGTTATTCCCGCCCTGATGCCTATCATCTCGTGTATCAATCATTGGGCGAAGTCTGGTACACGCGATCAACCAATAGCGGCACTACATGGTCGAGTGAAGTTCTTATAAGCCGCGGCACCGGCACGGCCCTCAACCCGTCAATTGCAGAACCGAGGTATTGGGGGGACGATACAACATACGTGGTGTGGCTCGATACCGAGCAGATCGGAGGCCAGACAAAACACTCCGTGTTCTTTAAGAAGATTTCCTTGGTCACAGGTCAGCTTACTTCTATCGAGAAAGTTGAGTTTGGCGGCGCACAATACTGGGCTCGTCCAAATGCGACACCTGTGGCAGTTCGTCTGGGCGCCATGCCCAACTATCCCGATGTGACTGTTGCATTTGAAGCTGAGAACGCCGGCATTGTTGCAGCACATCGCTACTACTATGGAAGCAACGGCATCATTTGGTGGGGAACTCAGTTGCAGGGAACATCGGTGAACAGCGCAAAACCCTCGATGGCAATTTCGTTCGACGTTTCCCCGTATAACGTATCAATCGCTTACGATGAAGGCGGACTGATTTATTTCGCAACATCCGACGCTGCACATCAGACTCCGGTCATCTTTGGCACGCCCGTGAAGATAAGCTCGGATCAATTCTCGGGCAATCAATGTCCTTCGCTTGCCGTTTCTCCCGGTAACGAGAAGTACGTAAGCTGGATATCGCAAGATTGGTACACCGGGTGCGGATTCACAATAGCGCGAAGGTGGGATTCTGCTTATGGCTGGTCTGTGGTGTCCGGGTTTATAGATGACTTAGGAGACCCGACGTATCTTACGACTTCAATCTGCGCGCATGACATTTTCCCGGGTGCAACCATGTTCTGGTCAGACCGATCCGTCCTTGCGAATATGGTATCGCCGGATGGCTACAAGTGGACGACAAGTTCTCTTTCTGCTGCATCCATTGACTTTCCCAACCTCTCTGCACTTGCGGATCCATTTACCATAGCATCTGTGTTGACGAAGATTAATCAGGCGCCATACGAGGTGAAGTTCGAGCTTCGAAACAATGGCAATTACTTTGGACCGTTGGCTAAAGGTAACGGACTTGACAGTCTTGAGGAATTGACGCGCCTGTATCGGCGGATTGACCTGCGTGACACATCCTCAGAAGAAATAATCACGGCACTCTTCGGTGAGATAAAACTTCTCAGTCAAGGTGGTGACGTTCTTCGCAAGCTGCGTTTTGCAAAACCATTATCGGCCCATGATGCGCTGCGAACCGCTGCTTTCCAATTGGAATCTGCGCGGAAGATAGAGCTCGAGTTCGGTTTGGCTGAAAGGAACTGGCGGCGTGAGATTACATTTACCGTTGACCTAATAGACAGTGCCAGCGGCAGAGTTGCTGACAGGCTTGTTTCGCGCTCAGGACGGGGAAATGGTCATCCGGGATTTCGAGGGCGAATACAAAAGAACATCCCGCCTCGCCCTCCAGCCGGGCCCGTTTATCTAATCCTTCAATTCTCCGGCAATGGGCTCGAAGGCTATGAGCAATACATGACGAATTATGTCGTTGTTGGGAGGAAGGGACTGATCTTTAAGCAAGATGGAGGCGCAGAAGGTCAGTCTGTAAAACCTACAGTGTTCGCATTGCACAGTAACTACCCCAACCCATTCAATCCAACGACAACACTCAACTATGATTTGCCTGAAGCGGCAAATATATCCTTGGTTGTCTACGATGTACTCGGAAGAAAGGTCGTTGAGCTTGCTAACGGGTTGCACGAGGCAGGCTATCACTTAGCAACGTGGAACGCAAGCAATGTTGCGAGCGGGGTGTACTTCACTCGCTTCACCGCTATGGATGTGTCGGGCGATGTCAAGTTCTCAAAGATCAACAAGCTCGTGCTCATGAAGTGACGAAGTCATTCTGAGCCAAAGCGTCCGAAGGACTCCTTCGGAGAAGAATCCTATCTTGTAAAAAGGTGATACACGCAAGGCGGGCAACAATTGCCCGCCTTTTTTTGTCATCCCCCCAATAGCCTTAAAGCCAAACTTTTTGTAAATTGAGGGAAGAAAAATCTGTCCAATACTAACTTTGATTCAATGCACACAACCATTTTCAACGAAGAACAATTTCAAACCCGCCATATCGGCCCGAACGAGCCCGAACAGAAGGAAATGCTGGACTTTATCGGCGTTGGCTCGCTGGATGAGCTGATCGACCAGACAATTCCGGCAAGCATCAGACTGAAGTCCCCACTTGCACTGCCTGAGGCCATGAGCGAACACTGTTTCCTGAATAAACTTACCGAAGCTGCACAGAGGAACAAGCTCTTCACGTCCTACATCGGCATGGGATATTACAACACCATAACGCCGCCGGTCATTCTGCGGAATGTTTTGGAGAACCCGGGATGGTACACGCAGTACACCCCGTACCAACCCGAAATTGCACAGGGCAGGCTTGAAGCGCTTATTAACTATCAAACGATGGTCATGGACCTGACAGGCATGGAGGTCGCAAACGCATCGCTGCTTGATGAAGCAACTGCAGCCGCTGAAGGCATGGCGATGCTGCACGGGATCGTAACGCGCAACGCCGGGAAGGAAAGCGCCAACAAGTTTTTTGTTTCGGATACGGTTCTGCCGCAGACGACGGATGTGCTGAGAACGCGGGCAGGCGCACTTGGGTTTGAGCTTGTCTTCGGTTCGTACGCAAACCACCGCTTGGATGAAACGTACTTCGGAGCCTTGCTGCAATATCCCGCGCAGGATGGCGCGGTGCGCGACTACCGTGACTTCATACGCATGGCGCATGATGCAGGCGCGCTGGTTGTAGTTGCCGCGGATTTGCTGAGTCTTGCGCTTCTCACGCCACCGGGCGAATTCGGTGCCGACGTTGTCGTAGGTTCGTCGCAACGCTTCGGCGTTCCTCTGGGGTATGGCGGACCGCACGCAGCGTTCATGGCAACGAAGAACGATTACATCCGCAACATGCCGGGGCGCATCATCGGCGTTTCTATTGATGCGAACGGCAACAACGCCTATCGCATGACGCTTCAGACACGCGAGCAACACATCCGCCGTGAGAAAGCAACGTCCAACATTTGCACAGCGCAAGCGCTGCTTGCGATTATCGCAGGCATGTACGGGGCGTATCACGGTCCCGATGGATTGCGGCGCATCGCCCGGAACATTCACGGGTTGACCGTTGCCCTTGAAAAGCAATTGATCAAGCTCGGCTATGAACAGACGAACGCTCTCTACTTTGATACGCTGAAAGTAAAAGTCGGATCGGCGGAGCGCATCCGTGCAATCGCTGAAACCGCAGAAGTGAATTTCCGCTACGTCGATGAGAATACGATTTGCATTTCGCTCGATGAAACGACGTCGCCGGAAGATGTCCGGAAGATCATTGCCATTTTCGCCGAGGCAGCGGAGATCAAGAACAGCTCGAATGGCAGCGATTCTTTATTCACGGGCGTCGATGTTACGTATTCGGATTTCTTTGCCCGCAAAAGCAATTTCATGACGCATCCCGTCTTTAATTCGTATCACTCTGAAACGGAGATGCTTCGCTATCTGAAATCTCTGGAGAACAAAGACCTCTCGCTCGTTCACTCCATGATCCCTCTTGGCTCATGCACGATGAAACTGAACGCAACGGCGGAACTGGTGCCCATAACATGGAAAGAATTCGGCGCCCTGCATCCATTCGTTCCAATCAATCAAGCAGAAGGATATCAGCATATATTTAAGACGCTGGAAGCGCAGCTTTGCGCCATTACAGGTTTTGCGGCTGCGTCATTGCAGCCAAACTCCGGTGCTCAAGGTGAATATGCCGGACTGATGGTCATCCGTGCCTATCATTGGGATAAAAACGAAGAACATCGCGATGTTGCTCTGATTCCGCAGTCTGCACACGGCACCAATCCGGCAAGCGCTGTCATGGCAGGAATGAAAGTCGTTGTCGTTAAGACCGACAAACAAGGCAACATTCTTCTCGATGATTTGCGGGCCAAGGCGGAAGAACATAAGAAGGATCTCGCTGCACTCATGGTAACGTATCCATCCACGCATGGGGTTTTCGAAGAAGCGATCCGCGAAGTTTGCTCGGTCATCCATCAGCACGGCGGTTTGGTGTATATGGATGGCGCAAATCTGAACGCGCAGGTCGGACTAACGAGTCCCGCAATGATTGGCGCGGACGTTTGTCATATCAATTTGCATAAGACGTTTAGCATTCCGCACGGCGGCGGCGGTCCGGGCATGGGACCCATTTGCGTTACGCGGCAACTCGCCGGGTATCTTCCCGGCCACGCGGTGATCAAGGTGGGTGGAGAAAAAGCAATTCCTGCCATCTCTGCCGCGCCGTGGGGAAGCTCGAGCATACTGCTGATCTCGTATGCGTACATTACACTGCTTGGGCGTGAAGGCGTTACAAACTCAACCAAAGTTGCAATCCTCAACGCGAATTATTTGAAGGCGAAACTTGAGAAGGATTACCCGGTGTTGTATCAGGGCGCGAATGGTCGTGTAGCACATGAATTTATTTTGGATACGCGTGGATTCAAGAGCGCGGGAGTTGAAGTTGAAGACATCGGCAAGCGATTGATGGATTATGGATTCCACGCTCCGACGGTCTCGTTCCCTGTCGCCGGCACGCTGATGATTGAACCGACCGAAAGCGAATCGAAAGCCGAGCTTGACCGTTTTGCAGAAGCGATGATTTCTATCCGACATGAAATCCAGGAAATTATCGACGGCAAAGCTGATGCAACAGATAACGTCTTGAAGAACGCTCCGCATACGGCGGCGGAAGCGCTGAGCGAAACGTGGAACCATAAGTACACGCGCTACAAAGCTGTGTACCCGCTCAGTTATCTGCGGAAAAATAAATTCTGGCCGGCTGTTGGCCGCGTGAATAACTCGTATGGCGACCGCAACATTATGTGCGCTTGTCCGCCGATTGAAGAGTACCAAGCAGAGATGGAGAAATCAAGCACTTAGATTTACGGAAAACACTGCCTTTCAACACGATCAATTGAGTAAAAGATGCCTGTCGTATTGAGGGGTATTAGGCTTCCGCTTCTGGTTTTACGAAGCGGATATTGCAGAACGACCGCATGTTCATGTCGGAAAAGAGAATATGGAAGCGAAATATTGGATTAAACCAACATCACTTGTAAAATCGGTGGGATTTCGAAAGCACGAGTTGAATCAAATAGAAAAAATAATCGACAAGCATCGGGAACATTTGTTGGAAGCTTGGGATAAGGAGGCGAAGAAACATGGCCACCGCTAAAGTACGAATCAAATCAAATGGTGAATTTTCGTCTATACCGGTAGTTATCCCGGATATTGAAGAAGTTAAGAGATTCGCTTTCACACTTCACATGACAGGTAAACCATGGAAAGGAGAAGCATTCGGCTGGGATGCAGAGTACAACCCTGAGCGATCTGAAAAGCCTCTTGACTCAAACATGTCGTTCACACCGGCGGATTTCTGTATTGGGGAAAGCGACATCTGGTTCTTCTCCCTAATGTGGGAACATGGACGTGATGCAGCACCGGTCGAATTTGTAGATGATAGAAATGTTCTTGCCGAAATCACGTAATACACAATCACAAATTCCTCCATACCGGCGGTTGCTCGCAAGAACAACCGCTGTTTCGTTTTTCTCATCTTAAAATGATCCGGACAATCTCCGTTCTTATTGTAATGTTGTCATTCCTGCTAGTGCGGGCAGCGGCACAAACCGACACAGCACGGGTGATCAACCGCGCTTCGTACGGCATTATCGACACCGTCATCGTCATCGGCAACGAGAAGACCAAGGAGTTTGTCATTACACGTGAGATGACGCTGAAAGCGGGGATGGAAGCGACGCCGGACGTTGTCGAGTTTGACCGGGGCAGAATTTACAGTATCGGACTTTTCACGCGTGTTGATCTTTCTGTTGTTCCTGTCGGCGGAAGAAATATGCTGATCGTGGATGTGAACGAACGATGGTACATCATCCCCCTGCCTATATTTGGTTTTCGTGAAGGCGATCCGAAGAAACCTTTTTATGGCGCCGGACTTCTGCACAATAATTTTCGCGGGCTCAATCAGAGGCTGTTCGGTTCGGTGGTGTTCGGTTACAATCCCTCGCTCGCCCTCTCCTTTTCCGACCCGTGGATCGACAGGGAAAATAACCTCTACTTCAGCGGCGCACTGTCGTTTTCGAAGATTCGAAACAGAAGCACCCTCACAATTGGAAACACAGGAAACTTCGACGAGCTGCATTATGAGATCAACACTGTGCTGGGAAAACGATTTACCATCTATGAAAACGTCGGCATTCAGCTCGGGTATCAAATTGTTAGCGTGACTCAAACGCGCCCCGGCGCTACCGTTGCAAGCGATGGAACCGACAGGTTTCTATTCGGCGGCATCAGTTATTCGTTCGACTCCCGGAACCTCCGCGACTACACAACGCAGGGAACATACTTCGGAATCTCCGTTATTAAATATGGTTTCGGCGAATCGCCACTGAGCTTCACCCGGATCAGCGGAGATTTCCGCCGCTTCACGCCGTTGCCGTTTGATTTTACTCTTGCAAATAGAGTTCACAGCTCGATTGTCTCTGGCGGCGTTATCCCTACTTACGCCCGTTCGTATTTTGGATATGGCGAGAGGATCCGCGGCTACTACACCACGGTGTTTGAAGGTGAGAACATCCTCGGCACGTCGATAGAACTCCGCTGGCCATTGCTCAAACCGCGCACGATAGTTTTCTCTGCAATCCCGATACCGCAGGAGTTTGCAGTCTGGCGGTTCGGCATTAGTCTCGAACTTTTTGCAGATGCAGGAACAACGTGGTTCAGGGGAAACAAAGTAACTCTCGACTCCTTTGCCTCGGGGTACGGTGCCGGCGTTGTATTCCTTCTGCCGTACGATTTCGTCGTCCGGACCGAATACGCCCGCAACAATCGCGCAAAGTCCCAATTCGTGTTGGGTATAAGGGCGGCATTTTGATTTTCTTCCTTTGAGTATGGAATACTTCTACACTGCCCCGCATAACATCTCGACTGATTCTCTCACGATTGAGGGGGAAGAACTTTCACACCTCGCCCATGTCATGCGGAAGGCAGCGGGTGAATCGATCATGGTGGTCGATGGTGCAGGGAACACGTATGAAGCAACAATCGAAGAGATCACCAAACGAATTGCCCGCTGTTCCATCCGGCAAGCTCATCCCCATTTGCATGAGCCTGATCTCGATGTTACTCTCGCAGTTGGTCTGTTAAAAAACCCTTCGAAGTTCGATTTCCTTATCGAGAAATGCACAGAGCTGGGCGTGAATTCCTTCTTCCCTTTGAATACGGAGCGGACAATTCCAAGCCACTCGAAAACAGATCGCTGGCAGAAGCTCGCTCTCGCCGCAATGAAACAAAGCGGACGATGCGTACTACCGAAAGTTCACGAACTGCAGCGTTTCAACGATTTTCTTTCCTCAACTCCTTCTTCATCCCTCAGGATAATCCCCCATGAAAAAATAACAACGCCAACTATCGGGGAAATGCTTCGGCAAAAAACAAACACTTCAATTGTAATTTGTATTGGCCCTGAAGGTGGGTTTAGTGAGGAGGAGATTGTTCAGGCGGAGAGTTCCGGATTTTTGCCGGTGAGTTTGGGCGAGAGAAGGCTTAGAACGGAAACAGCAGCAATTGTCGCAGCCGCTGCCTGTTTCATGTAAGGAGGTCATGATGCCACGAACACAACTTTCTGCCTGGGTGTTTGTCTTCTTCGCGGCGCTTATCTGGTCTCTTATCGCGCCACATGATTATTTTACATGGTTCCTTGAAGTAGTTCCGGCTCTGATCGCTTTCGTCGTTCTCGCGTCAACATTCAAAATGTTTCCGCTGACGCCGCTACTCTACTGGCTTATTCTCGCCCATGCGATTGTCCTGATGGTTGGCGGGCATTATACGTATGCGGAAGTTCCTCTGTTCAATACTATCAAGGACCTCTTCCATCAGGACAGGAATAATTACGATAAGGTTGGACACTTCATGCAGGGATTCGTGCCCGCATTGGCTGCGCGGGAAATTCTTATTCGCAAATTGCAGATCAACAAGCAACGATGGATTTTCTTTCTCGTCGTCTGCATCTGCCTTGCGGTGAGTGCTTTTTATGAATTGGTTGAATGGTGGGTCGCTGTGGCAACGGGTGATTCGGCGGAAGCATTTCTCGGAACACAGGGCTATGTCTGGGACACTCAATCCGACATGATGCTGGCGCTGATCGGAGCAATCGTCAGCCTTGTTCTGCTACGTCGTCTTCACGACAAACAACTTTCAGCTTTGAACAAGAAGCCAAGCAATTCTACAGCATAATCACTTCTTCATTTTCTGCGTTACAAGCATTTGGGTTTCTTCCAGCATCATTCTGCTTGTCTTTAACAACGATAGCACTTCTTCGGTCTTCCAGTTGACGAATTCCGAATCGTCGATTCCGTTCAGATTAATTTTTACGTTCAAGGCGGCGCCTTCGCATGCAGCGTGAAGCATCAGCGCACTTACGCCTGCATCGCTTATGGAGTTCGTATTGCCGCTGGCGGCCACGTTCTGTGCGAGCGCCATTGCATCAATGCAATGCTTCATTACTTCCAGCGGTATCATTGTCGCCTCTTTCGTCGCTGCCGAAAGTGCAGCACCGCGCAAGGCTCGTTGTCCTTCATTGTCTTTCGGCAGACTCAACACTTCCATCACCTTGTTGAACGCATCTGCATCCTTCTCAATAAGCACCGTAAACCGTGCACGAAGCTCCTCCGCTTCTTTCAGGATTTTCTGCATCTCTTTTTCGACAGATGCATATTTCTTTTTTCCGATGGTGAGATTACACACCATCGAGGTTAATGCAGCGCCCAAAGCTCCGGCAAGCGCCGCCACACTACCGCCTCCCGGCGCAGGAGATGCTGAAGCCAATTCATCCAAAAATCCTGTTAGAGTTTTTCGTGACATACTATTCCTTACAATTGATATTCAATAATCTTTTTTTGCGGATCGAATGTATCGAACTGGCTCAGTCCTAACTTTTCTTCTGCAACCTTAAGCAGTTCGGCTTCCGTTAAGGAACTGTTCGTGGAATAGTATCTACCCGCCATCAGCAATGCTTCAAGTGGCGAGAGTCCAACCAGCTCACTCCCTGTGACAGAAACACCCAGTGTTGCCGCTTCTTTTTTGACTTCCTCAAACGCGACATGTGGCGGAGTAACATAAAAATTTGTGAGGTTAATAGATACTTGAGCGATGTTCTGCGCCTCTAACAAGACGCCCATAGCTTTAACAGCTTTCAAACTTCCGGGGATCGATATTTTCTTGCCGGTGACGTCGAGAATAGGTTTCCCCGCTGAATCTTTCGCAAACCTTCCGCTCTCACGAATGCGCTCGGCAATTTCTTTGGCGACTTTCGTATCGTTCGTGCTCAGATTAACATTGTACGCGATCAAAAACACGCGGGCTCCCGTAACTGTTGCGCCGGAAGCCGCATTGAATTGCGCCGGACCGTAATCAGGCTGCCACTCCGGATCCTTCAACTTTTCCGCGAGGCCTTCATATTCACCTCTGCGGATGATTGACAGATTTCTTCGTTCGGGTCGTGAGGCCGCTTCTTCGTAGAGGTAGATGGGAATACGCAGCTCGTCACCCGCCCGCTTCCCAAACTCATGAGCAAGCTTCACGCAATCCAACATTTCCACACCTCGCAACGGAACAAACGGGACCACATCCGTCGCACCAAGGCGGGGATGCTCGCCTTTGTGTTTCGTCATGTCAATGAGCTCGGCAGCTGCTTTGGTTCCCTGAAATGCAGCTTCAACAACAGCTCCCGGTTCCCCGATAAACGTCATGACTGTCCGGTTATAATCCTTATCCGGCTCGGCGCTGATGAACTTCACTCCGGGCACGGGCGTAATCGCGCCGGCAATCGCGTTGATGATTTTAATGTCGCGGCCCTCGCTGAAGTTCGGGACGCATTCAACTATTCGCAGCATGTGTTCTTAGAATTCAAGGATTGTTCCGTTTTTGATTGTGGTCGTGACGTGGGTTCTGATGCTTCAAGATATGAAATGCGCAAGAAACAAAAAAGGCGGGCCGCATTATGCGACTCGCCTCATCTCGCTGCTTCAGAAGTTTATTTAGTGAGTAATAGTTTGTTCACTTTGTTCAGCTTTATTGTACCGTTTGCGTCTGTTGCCGTGAAGCGTGCAAAGTATACGCCACTTGCTACACTGCCTGCGTTCCATGTTGCCGAGTGATACCCCGCCTCTTCCGATCCATTCAATAACTCAGTTACTTTTCTCCCAAGTACATCATAAACAACCAACGACACGTGAGCCGCTTCGGGCAAGTCGTATTTGATCGTGGTTGATGGGTTAAACGGGTTGGGATAAGATGAGTGCAAGGCAAAATCAGTTGGAATTTCGTCAACAGTTATTGGTTTTGTAAATGTGAACGAGCCTTCAATCGTGACTGCATCGGAGTAAACAGAAGTCAGCTCTTGGGTATCTTGTGCACGTATCCTGTACTGCAACATCTCCCCGACGTCAAGCATGGCATATATAACGCCGGGATCAGTCCAGTCAGTTGCATCACCGCTCGGCGCACCGACCTGAATCCAATCTTCCCACGGTGAGCTTTGCGGTTTGAATCGTCTCTCGATGAGAATAGAGCCATTGGGGTTAACATCAGGTTCGAGTGCAGCTGACCACATGAGGCGTGGATTTGAATTATTTTGAACATCAACACGAAGGTCTTGCGGCTTGGAAGGAGAGGCTGATTCAGCGGTGTTGATGTGGATATTCATTGTGCAAACACCATTCATCATGCTGATTATTTCGAAACCAATCTTGTTTGCATTACCATGGATGTCGGTACTTGGATTGCTTGCGGGCGTAAACACGGTGTTGTAATCTATGTCGAATTGATCCTGACCATCACCGGTAAAAATCGTCGGCGGTGCCTGATGCAATGCTCCAGTAATAAAGTTCAGATGATAGTGTATCGCGGCCGGAGCCTGTGGAACACCTTGCCATGTCCATGGAACATATTGTCGTTTGTTATATCCGTTTACTCTGTTTGAATTTCCTCGCTGAAACACAGGGAGGTTCGGAGGATTCGAACCATAGATGTTGGGTAGCTGATACGGAACAGTCCATGCGAATCTTCCTTGTGCAGAAATCACGCCGACGCTATTGCCTGTACCTGACCCTTGCCCCAACACAAACAATCCTTTTGCTGTAGGGACATTCAAGTCTGGAATATCGAATATGGAAACTCTTTGATGATTTTCAAGCAAATACCATTCATCCGCACCACCACCCGGAACTTTTATTCGATATGCTATTCCCGTGCTGATAAAATCCGGCAAGGTCACATTGCTTATAGTTCTTGTGGTGGAAATATCGTCTATCGTGTTGAAGTTCATCCATGCAAGTCTTTCACGTTCAAAGGAGTTAACGCATCCGCCTGGACTTCCGAATCCACCGAGAATACCCCATGTCCCAAGTTGCGTGTGATACTCGTTTCCGCCAAGCAACCAATGCCCGAATTCGTGACGCGCGGTCCACCAAATAGTCCAAGCGTCCAAGCCGCTATTGCGACCGAAGATGTTTGTGACGCCAGAGCCATATCCGGCGTAACCCATTTGGATACTCCTTGCCCCATTGTCCACAAGGAACTCTGCACCCCCTCCGAGATCCGCGTAACCACCTGGGCGCAGGTCTAATGCGCTCTGAACGGCTTCCCAGTTGGGTAAGTCAGAGGCAACATCTCTCCACATCATGAGAATCATATCGACAACTCCGTCCGCTGAATTCGTGAGGTTGTATTCTGAGTTGAAGCGCCAATGATCAAGCTGCGAGAAGTCCATTGTCACATCAAGCGTTTCAATTACTTCCCTGTGAATAGCACCTGCGGTCCAGAGGTTCTGTAAATACCAAGACCGTGAATGAGGCGTAATAACTGAAACCGCTCTTCCGGTTGCCCGGAGTGTATTGAAAGACATCTGATTGAAATAATCTGTAAATCCTCCGGGGGTTGGCGTAGCGCTCCAGATTTCATCTACTGTGGCATTCATGTAACTGGGCGATTGACCTTGAGGCCAGTTGGGATTGCTGGGAGCGTAATTGTTGTCCGGGAATTGAAGGTAGATAAAGAGAACATTAAGCGCTCCTTGCGCCGTAATGTACCTACCTCCTCGTTGGGTGGAAGGGTTGGTTGTGATGTCGTTGTTGCACGGCATTGTCTCCAAGGTTTGGGCTTGTACCGATGGTGAAAGGATGCAGACCACACCAAACAGCAACACAGCGATACGAGAGTGCATGGTTAACTCCTTTCATGGTGTTATTTTGAGTAGATTATTTTGGTTGTGGCGGTGAAAGTTCGCACGGTCAGTCGCACAAAATACACGCCGCTCGGAAGATTGTCCGGTTGGAAGAAGACAGAATGAAATCCGTTGTTTCGGTGTTCGTCCAGAAGAGCAACTACTTTCCTTCCAAGGATGTCGTAAACCGACACCTTCACCCTGCCAGACTCAGAGAGAAAATATGAAATAGTGGTTGACGGATTGAAAGGATTGGGGAAGCACGGATAGAGTCTTGAAGAGAGTGGAACTATCCTCATGTCCTCCTCTGGGGCACTCACCAGAGTGCCATATCTTCTGCCATCAATAATACATCCCACGAGTTCTTGGTATGGCGTCCAAGGGGGATCAGTGAATGATAAGAAGAAGCCAAAGCCCGCGGCAAGGTACTCCTCGTAATGCCAATAATGATATACCGAGTCGCCGAGTCGCTGCGCTGTATAATAGCCAATTGCTTTCATTCGAGTCACAACTCCGAACAGTGAGCCCCAGAATACCGAGTCAACACGTGCATCAAGTGCACGCCGGCCAATGGTTGTGTCACGTTCTTGAACAACCCACCATTGCAACGGCGGCGCATTCAGTCTGTAACGCAGCATCCGACGTCGCGGCTGGGTAGGGAACTGAACGACGTTAAGTGCGGTATCAACACTGTAAGCCGGAATACTGTCGCCGTTATAGAATAAGAACCGCGCATCGCCAAGCGAATCACGTGTCAGCGTTTCGATCGGTTGATCTCGATAATGCCAAGCATTACCGATTGCAGCGGGAAAGAATCTGGCGGCCGAAGTATCCGTTTGTGAATATAGATTTCCAAACAGCAGCAAGGGAAAAAATGCGATAAAGGCTCTGTTCATGTTGACCTCCTAGATATTGCAAGCATCAGGTTTTTCATAATCAACCTCCTTTTGATTCTTCATCGGTGATAATTTGACTGCTGCCGATGAGCCGATAAAAATAGAATACCGCTATCGAACCTTCATCGATCAAAATGAAAACAGCGGTTTATCTACGCGTGTTATATTCTCTGGAATAAACAAAGAACTACAGACCGCAACAAAACACGCGTCCACCGGGTGTGTTTGTCCGCCTGTGGCGGAGTGTGGTGTGTTTGTCCGCCTGTGGCGGAGTGTGGTGTGCTTGTCCGCCTGTGGCGGAGTGTGGTTCGCGCCTGAACCGCCTGCATCGCTTACATCCGGCGAACGAACTCAAAAGAAGAACAGAAACTACGGCAGTATGGTATCGGAGAGATCAGTAAAAAGCAAGTGGTTTTTGCAGAAACATTCCTGACACCATGACGTCTCGTTACAATTCCAGGATGGTTCCGTTTTTGATCGTCATGGTAATGTGGTTTGTCCCGAAGTGATATGCAAGGAACTTGTAGTCGGGAACGTCGGCGATAATCATGTCGCCCTTCTTTCCGACTTCTATGCTGCCGACGGACGACGACAAGTTTAACGCCGCAGCTCCGTTGAGTGTCGATGCGACAAGCGCTTCCTCCGGCGAGATCCTCATTTGTGTGCAGGCGATTGTCATCATCATCGGCATGGAGTAAGACATGCACGAGCCGGGATTGAAATCTGTTGCAATCGCAACCGCCACGCCGTTATCTATTAGCGTGCGAGCATTTGCATAACCGTGATTCAGGAAGAAAGAAACACCGGGCAGCAACGTCGCCACCACTCCTCCGTCCCGCAACGCCCGAACGCCGGCTTCGGAAACATGCTCAAGATGGTCGGCGGAGACAGCGCCCACTCTCGCCGCCAGTTCGGCTCCGCCGAGCGGCGTCAATTCATCGGCATGGATTTTAAGCAGCATTCCCCATTTCTTTCCTTCGTTCAGGATTTGTTCCGACTCTGCAAGCTCGAAATAGTTTCTCTCGCAGAACACATCGCAAAATGCTGCAAGCTTCTTCTGTCCCGCGTACGGGATCATTTTCTGAAGCAGCAAATCCAAATATGCCCGTTTATCCTGTTTATATTCCGGCGGATAAGCATGTGCGCCGATAAACGTTGGCACGACGGTCATCATCTCTTCTTCCCTAAGCTCGTTGATGGCCTCAAGCATCTTCACTTCCGAATCCATATCGAGACCGTAGCCCGTTTTTATTTCAACGGTCGTCGTGCCGTGCCGCATCATATCGTTCATGTAACGAAGCGCTTGCTTCTTCAAGTCTCGCTTTGTCGCCGAGCGAACATGCTTGATGGTATTCAGAATTCCTCCACCCGCATCCGCAATTTGCTGGTACGTCGCGCCCTGCGACCGCAGGGCAAATTCCTCCACACGATTTCCTGCAAACATCATGTGTGTATGCGAATCGACGAATCCCGGCAGCACGACTTTACCGCTTGCGTCGATAACCGCAATATCGTCGGGCAATTGGCGGTTCCAATCGTCCATCAAACCCACCCATGTAATTATTCCGTTCTCACACAATACACCGGCATTGTTGAGAATACCGAGTTCTTGCATCTCCGCTCCCACTTTGGTGCGTCTGCCGCCCGATGCAACCGTAACAAGCTGCAGGATATTTTTGATAAACACATTCAACGATGGTTCAGAGTGAAGATCGGATTCAAAATCTTATGCAAGATACGGAAAGGGCAAAGTACGTGCAAGAATCCTGCAGATGAACTATTTAAAGTCCGGACGGTTAAGGATGGCTAAACAAAGTTTCGGGAGGTTCGTATCTCGTTCGGACAGAAGTTTATACTTTCGATAGAAGTCATCGGCTCCGTTTGAGATGGTTTCCGCAAGCGCCGCCCGGCCCAGCTTCTGGTCAATCGTCCGCGCAATGAACATCCCTGTGATCGCACCGTAGCTTTTCCAGTATTCAGAAGTATTGGACGTACTAATGAGATAATGTGCACGTTGGGGAGTGACACGAGCTGACGACAACTCTGCTGCGCTTCGGCAAAACTCGGCGAAGGATTGCGAAATCTTTTCGTCCCAGTCCGGAGGAAGATTGCCTCCGGTTCGCTGCCCGAACGTCAGGTAATGGGCAATGCCCTCGTTCTGCGTGAGGTCGAGGAGTTGATCGACGTACGATTGATGCGTCCGGTAGTAGTCCTTCCATTGGGGAGATGAATCTTTGTATACGCCCAGCGCGGCATGGAAAACTTCGTGTGCAACAACGCTTAACAAGCCAATAAAGCGTTCGTCAACAGTGCGACCGTAATAGATGGCCTTCGCCAGATTGACGACAATGGTCAGCTCACCTTCACCTTCTCCGACAAAGATCGGGATATCGTTCTCCCAAATCACTCTCCGAACATATGCATCAAGATTCTGATGTCCGAACGCCACGAAATACAACGGTATGGTGGTGGAGACTTTTGCATCGGCTGGAAACAATTGCTCCACCGTACTGGCGACGCGCTGGGCAAAATTTCTTCGCCTGATATTTGCGAGCAACTCTTTCATTGCTGCAACATTTTTACGAGACTCCTTCACTCTGAACACATCGTCCGCATCGACTTGTCCAAACTTTATGTCGTCGAGGCTTTTTGCAAGTTGTTCTTCTGTTAACCGGCGCCGTGCAAGATCTCCGGTGGTGGCGAGGGCAATCCGGCTGCCGCGCAATGGAACGATATCACGCCCGCTGCCCGAAAGTCCCTCGAATAATCCAATTGACCGATCCGCCGATTCATAGTTAATACTGAGACGGACGTTGAATTGAGGATTGGTCTGGGAGGAGGAATTAGAATGCGCAAGAAGCAGAAAGCCAAGAGCGAAAAGCCACAACCGAGGCAAAGCAATATTCAGTTTCATCATCAATCCGTCACTCCATTACTCCCGCACCACTTTTAGAGGTTGTGTGAATATCCACCGTGTCATGCCGAACTTGTCCCGCTTTAGGGATTCCGCCTCTGAAGCAGGATTTCCCGCTTCAAAGGATTCCGCTCACGGGCGGGATTCGGAGAGCGGAACAAAGAGCGGAATTTCAGCATCCATCGAATTGTGCTGCATTCGCTTCAACAGATTCCGAAACGAGTTCGTCACGAAGTGACTCCTTCGGAGGAATGACAATTTTCACTTAGGCTCTTTATCGTAGATTAGCTGCAAAAAAAACTTCGCGCTTTAGCCATTTACAACTGCGGGTCAATTCGATATTGAGACCCTTCGCTGGGAAGCGCTCAGGGTTGAGGCGACTCTCAAAGCACTCGAATAACCACCATCGTCATATCATCATGCTGTGCGGTATCGCCGGCAAAGCGTTGCACTTCACGCGTAATATCGTTCAACACTTCATGGGATGACCGTCCTGCCTCCACTCTCTGCACAATTTGTTCGATGCGTTCAACCCCGAACTGTTCACGAGTTGAGTTCATCGCCTCGGTAAAGCCATCGGTAAAAAGAAGAAGCATATCGCCGCTGTTGAAGCGGATCGTCCGTTCGTCGTACGCGCTATCCTGCTTCATCCCCAGAGGAAAATGAACGCCGTTCGAATCGAGCCATTGAAGTGTATCGTTTGATTTGAGCAAGGGTTTCAGTTGTCCGGCATTAGCAAACGTCAGGTCCCGATCGTGAACATCAATCGTCGCCAAAAGAAACGCAACGAAGTGACCGCGTTTGCTGTGAGAATATATCGCCTTGTTGAGCCTAGTAAGAATGTCCGCAACGGATGAGTTTTGCTGAACCTCGCTGGCAAAAGCGCCGCTTGTAAAAACCGCGCTCATCGCGGCCTGCATTCCTTTGCCTGAAACATCGAACACGCTCACACAGAACCTCGAGGAATCGCCGCATGGAAAAGCGTAATCGAAATGATCGCCACCGACTTCTTTTGCCGGAATGGAGATTCCCGCAATGTCGAACCCCGGTACTTTGGGATGCTCTTTAGGCATGAGTGAGATTTGAACGTCGTGCGCGAGCTTTAATTCTGTACGAAGCGATTCCTTTTCACCGCGTTCACGCGAAACAATCCACGCAAGAAGATTCACTGCGCCAAGTACCAGGGAGCCCGAGAGAATCAAATTGAATAAATCCCTGTCCTTGCTCAGGAAGAGAGCTCCGAGACCGATAGCGATCAATGTGTATGAGATGACGACGAGCCTGCGTTGGTCGAGAGGGATATCGCTGTAAATTTCATCGCTCCATAATAATGAAAACACAAGAGCGTCCCACAATTTCATTTCTCCGCCAGACTTTTCCATCCGGCGACGATAGACATCCTTCTTGCTCAGCACAAATTTTTTGATCCGCTCCCACATGATATAGACAACGCCCGCCAGAACGAGGTCCCGTCCCAACCGCCCCCATTCCATTGTTGCCGCGCCTTCAATAATTGCCGCGATGAATTCGAAAACTATCAGGAGTTTAATCACGGTGACGATGAACTTTCTGATTTTCACCGGATCGATTCCACCTGGTTCGTTAATGCGCCTCGGAACTCTCTTTATTGATCCGTCCCTGAACGTATCGCGTACACTCGACGCTGCATCTTTGAGCGTTGATGACATTTCCCGGGCTTCTTTCCGGGCGCTTGTGAAAAGGTTACCCATTTCTCGTCAAATCATTATTTTTTTGATAACCGCTGCATGAAAGAACCGGCAGACGGGGGTATTTAGGAAACTGAGGATTGGATTTCGAAAGACGGCAGAGATAGAACGTGTTGCCCTTTACTGATTGGATACGTTCGGCGTGAAGGCAAGTTGCGCA
>JBBRUI010000056.1:0-17622 GCA_038247945.1 Bacteroidota bacterium
ACTCCACACCATCGTCCCGCGGCAGCCGGGATCTTTTCCGCCTGTCATTCCTACTTCATCGCCGTAATATATCATCGGAGCGCCGAGATATGTCATCTGAAAAAGCCAGGCGAGCTTCATCTGCTCTTTGTCATTGTCGCAGAGCGTGAGGAATCGTTCTGTATCATGGCTGCCGAGAAGATTCTGCAAGACGTAATTTACCTCGTCCGGATAATCTTTCCGGGCCTTGGCAAGTGCAGTATCGAATTGGTACGGTGAGGTTGTTTTCTTTACGAAAAAATCCAGGCATGCATTCCTGAATCGGTAATTCATCACAGCATCGAACTGATCACCCTTAAGCCACGGAGAAGCGTCGTCCCAAATCTCACCAACAATGTATGCTTCGGGATTCAACCGCTTCACCAATTTTCTCCACTCGATCCAGAATGGATGAGGGATTTCGTTCGGAACATCCAATCGCCATCCGTCAATTCCCATCTTCATCCACTTTTCGGTGACCTTGTACAGATAGTTACGCACCTCAGGATTGTGGGTCATCAGTTTTGGAAGGTCGCCGTAGTTCCACCAGCATTCGTAGTTGGGTTTGCTGGGTGGCCCAACAGGAAAACTATAGATGTTATACCATTTCACATATCGTGATTTCTTTCCATTCTTCTTTATATCTTCGAACGCGAAGAAGTCAACTCCGGTATGATTAAAAACTCCGTCGAGAATAATTCTGATTCCGCGGGCATGGCACTCATCTACAAGTCGCTTGAAAACTTTATCGTCGCCAAAGTTGGGATCGATCTTCAAAAAGTCTTTAGCGTGGTACTTGTGGTTGCTGTTTGACCAGAAGATCGGATTGAGGTACAGGCAGTTGACGCCAAGAGAGGAAATGTAATCGAGATGATCGATGATGCCTTTCAAGTCGCCGCCGAAATAATTTTTCGGCTTCGGTTCTCCGCCCCACGGCTGGATATTTGGCGGGTCATTCTTAGGATCACCGTTCGCGAATCGTTCAGGGAAAATTTGATAGAAGACCGCGTCCTTTGTCCACGCGGGCACGAATGTTTTCTGTCCGGATAAAGGCGGTTCAGATGCGAGCACTGTTAGATTCACTCCCATAAGAAGAAAGAAAATGGATTCGAGAGGTTTTAGTCTCAATGTTGGTACCCACTTTTATTTTGGCTTAAAACTTTTGCGGAGATTATGGAAGCGCTTCCAAAAATAGTAACATCCACATCGAGAATCAAGTACCTTTTCTCATAAATCCTTATTCGCCAACTCCTTCCACAACGTCTGAAGGTTGTAAATGTTCCCAAACGTTTTATATTGAGACGTGCTCATTTTCTCTAACAATTCGTGAAGCAAACCCAAATTAAGTCCCCGACCGCGCCCACGCAAAAGACCAAGCGGCGGGTATTTTTTCTCATCACGATCCTGCTCCCCTTTGTGCTGGTCATGCTGTTGGAGGTGATTCTTCGCCTTTCAGGATACGGCTCCGATCTCTCCCTCTTCTCTGAAGAAGTCTTCAACGGCAAACCTTTCCTTGTTATGAATCAGGGAGTCAAAGGCAGGTATTTTTCCCGCGTTGACTTCACCCCCAACACTTCGCCGGATTACTTTGAAGTGACGAAACCAGACAGCACGTTTCGTATCTTCTGCCTCGGCGGATCGACAACCGCCGGCTTTCCGTACGGTTTTGTCGGGTCATTCTCCACCTATCTACGCGACAGACTTCAAATGCTTTTCCCCGACAAAAAAATTGAAGTCATCAATCTCGGAATGACGGCAACAAATAGCTTCACAGTCCTCGACATTGCAAAAGAGCTCCCCAAATACCGGCCCGATCTTTTGATCGTGTACGACGGACATAACGAGTTTTACGGAGCTCTCGGGATTGCATCGCACGAATCATTCGCCGGTTCGCGGTGGGTAACGAAGTTGTATCTCCGGCTCGTCCACTTCCGATTATTCCAACTCTTCCGGAATATGTTCTCGCATGGCGCTGCTTTGGTCGGGATGAAATCAGCTGAGCAACAATCGGGGACAATGATGGAGCGCCTGGCTAAAGGGCAATACGTTCCTTATGGCAGCGACATGTATCGCCATGGTTTGGAAACCTACAAAGCAAACGTTGAAGAGTTAGCAGCTCTCTGTCGACGCCACTCTATTTCTCTCTTTCTCGGGGCACAGGTTTCAAATCTGAGAGACCAGCCGCCTTTCGTTTCTGTGAGTGAGGATTACAAAAGTCCACAGGCGACAGACTCGCTTCTTCTTCAAGGAAAAACATTTTCGGCGGACGATGCGAACACCAAAGCGTTATCGATGTTCGAAAAAGCATTGGCGTTGGATTCGACAAGAGCAGATCTTCATTTTGAGGCCGCACAATGCCTTGATACACTCGGCAGAAAACGTGAGGCGCTTGCCGGGTATATCAAAGCTCGGGATTATGACATGCTTCGATTTCGTACGAGCAGTGACTTCAACAACGTGCTTCGTGAGATGGATGACGACAACCATCCCGGAGCGGAGAAGCTTATCACGTTTGTAGATATTGAAAGAAAATTCAAAGCCAACTCACGCGACTCTCTCATCGGCAACAATCTAATTCTGGAACACCTTCATCCCAATGCACGGGGATATTTTCTTATTGCCAAGGAATACGCGTGGAAGATGCATTTGCGAAAACTCATTGTGCATACCGATGATGAATGGAACACCCGCGATATGCTGGACGATGAAAAGCTCTGGGACGACCGGCTGTTAACGGAATTGGATGAACGATGCGCTCAACGCAGAACACAAATGCTGAAGTCAGGCTGGCCTTTTCGACCATTGTCTGTACCGGTTCCCGAAGTAGATCTTAAAGACACGATCGGGGTAATCGCAGAACAACTTGTGCAAGGATTGGTAACATGGGAACAAGCGCACGTTACGGCAGCAGAACACTACGCCCGTCGCGGCGACCTGAGCAACGTTGAACGGGAATACAAAGCGCTCGTTAATCAAATCCCGCAGAATGTTTCCGCCTACTTATTTCTCGCTCAAGTTTACCTTCGACAGAATAAAAATATGGAAGCGGCATCCATTCTGGTGAGCTCTTTGGATGTCGAAAAGACCGTCTTCGCATATCGGACTCTGGGTATGTTAGCACTTGAGCCTCCCGTCGCAATTGGATTTCTGGAAAACGCATTTCGCCTGAGCAGTTCTCAACGAGACAAGGCCGAGACAGGCTATATGCTGGCGGATGCATATGTCCGCGGTAATCAACGGAAAAAGGCTGTCCAACAGCTTGAAACCGTTCTGGCAATTAATCCGCGATTCCAGCCGGCGAAAGATCTTCTTACCAAAATCACATCCGCTACGCCATGAAAGAAAAATCGCCCTCACCAAAACGCCCCGACCAAATCAAGCTTTCACCGCAGCGGAAGCGCTTGTTCCTTCTCATTACAATCCTCTTGCCGTTTCTTTTACTCGCACTTCTTGAAATTGGATTACGTTTGACAGAATACGGTGGCAATCTTCATCTCGTCATCAAACGAAAAGCGGGTGCCGAAGAATTCTACTGGATCAACCGCTCGGTCGCCAAAAGATATTTTGCCCAGGCCGGGACGACGATACCCGAGCCGGCCGAAGATACGTTCGAGATCAAGAAACAGAAAAATACAAAGAGAATTTTCTGTCTTGGCGAATCGACGATGGCGGGATTTCCGTTTGACTTTCACGCAACTGCACCGGGTTTTTTGCGGGACAGAATTCAGGCATTGCTCCCGCAATATAATGTGGAGGTAATCAATGTGGGTCTTTCCGCGATAAGCAGTTTTGTTGTGGTGGACTTTATGAATGAACTGATGGACTACGAACCGGATCTGTTCATCGTCTATGTGGGACATAACGAGTTCTACGGTGCGTACGGCGTGGGCTCTGCCGTAGCAATAAAAGGCGGCCCGTGGATGACGCGTCTGACTTTGAGTCTCTTGAAATACAAAACATTTGTGCTGCTGCGCGATGTCTATGCCGGGACAATTAAATTATTTTCTTCTCCTGCGGGCGAGCCGAAAGGCACCATGATGGGACAAATGGCTGCGAACAAAACCATCGCAATCTTCCATCCGCTCTACGACGATGCGCAGGAAATCTACAAGGAGAATCTGACAAAGCTCATCGAAGCCGCTCGCTCCAACAATGTGCCGATTCTGTTCAGCACTCTTGTAAGCAACTGGAAAGATCAGGCTCCGTTTATCACCACGTTTGCCCCGACAACAACCGGTATGCAAAAGTTGGAATGGCAACGTTTGGTTGCCGAAGGCGACACTGCTGTTGTGCATCAGCAACCAGTGCTTGCAGCGGAAAAATACAGAGCAGCTTGCACAATCGATTCGCTCGCTGCTGAAGGATTTTTTAAGTTGGGCAACGCCTTTTATTCATTACTACATTTTGATGAATCCAAACAAGCTCTTCTCCGGGCGAAAGATCTCGATGCGTTACGCTTCAGGGCGACTGAGGAATTCCAGCAAACATTGATTTCTACGTGCAACCAATTCGGAGTTCCAATCGCACGCCTGGATTCCGCCTTTGTTCATCAATCGCCGCACGGCATTGTTGGAAACGAGCTCATCATGGAGCATCTTCATCCGAATATCGAAGGGTATTTTTTGATGGGAAAAGTGTTCGCCGAAGCGATTCGTCAAGACAATCTTCTTGTTCCTCGAACCGAATGGCGAATGGATTTGGATAAATCAGATAAAGATTTTTTTGAACTTTCAACAGTCTCAGAGTTTGACCGGGCGGTGGGAAAGTTAAGAGTGGAATTTCTGAAACGGCGATGGCCGTTCAATACCGGCCCGACGAACTTCGAGTTCATCGCAGCCAATTCGGTTGAGAGTGTTGCCTTCCGCTACGTCCAACAACAAATTGCATGGTCGGACGCCCGCTATAAACTAGCCGGGTTCTACGCAGACAACAAACGGTTTGACCTTGCCAGGAAAGAATGTCTGGCGGTATCAAAAGTAATTCCCTTTTCCTACAATCCGTTGTTGAGAGTTGCAGATTATTACCGTATGGAAGGGAAACAGGCGGAAGCAAAGAAAGCATATGAGTATTGTTTGGCCGTCGAAGACAATCCCTATGCCCGCATCCAGTTAGGTTTAGTATATCTCCAGGAGGGCAACGCGGCTCAGGCTGCGAAAGAAATTACTCTCGCATTCGAACGGAATGCGACCTTTGGAGAACCCCTTTCCATCGAAGCATCTTCGGAGGCGAGATACTTGTTGGGTGTTGCGTACGCAAACATGGGAAGGCTTCAGGATGCCAGGGATCAGGCGGAGAGGTCATTAGCCATCAATCCAAACAATCCGGGTGCAAAAGATTTACTGCAGCAAATCGAGAGTCTCAAAAAATAATCTGCGCAGCAAAAAACTTCGTAGCTCCCCCCACAAACAAAACAAGCTACCCACCTTCCGGTGAGTAGCTTGAGAGAACATCAGATTCTTCGTTCATGCCGACTCCGTCGGCATTCGCTCAGAATGACTTCGTCACTTCAGCAACATTCCCGCTAAAACCCAGCGGGATTGCTTCCTCGCTCACAGCCTTACTTGAGAAGGATCATCTTCTTGGTTTCCGAGAACTTTCCAGCCTCGAGTTTATAGAAGTAGACGCCTGTTGCAAGCCGGTTTGCTTCAAACTTCGCGATGAACTTTCCTGCCTGTTGTTGTTCATTCACAAGCGTCGCGACTTCCTGACCGAGTAGGTTGAATACCTTCAACGTAACCTTCGCTGCTTCAGGGATCGAGTAGCGAATGGTTGTGTTCGGGTTGAAAGGATTCGGGTAGTTCTGGTCAAGAGTGTAGACGTTCGGAATACCGGCAGTCTCATCCTGCTTCACGTCCGTTGTGAATGGAGGATTTTCCTGGGGAAGCGGTGTCTCTTTCTTCCATGAATCCTGCGGCGCAGTATAGTTGCGCGGAAATGTATTGGCAGAGAGCGGTTGAATGTACCGTGAACGATAACCACCCTGAGCACCCAGCCCGGCTCCTTCGCTTTCTTCTATTCCGCCCGGTTTTGTATAGCGCCATCCGTAGAGCAAGCCATAATGCGCCTTGCCCACCATTCTGACGGTTATCTGGTAAAGTGAATCACCGCCACCAACTTGTGGGATCGCCTTCATCACATCAGTATATGTCCCCTGCGATTTTCTTTGCGCTGCATTCTGAAGCTTGTCTTGCAGAACGATTTTTACGGTATCCGTTGCAGGGTTGAATGGAACTGCGGCACGTTTTGCCGGACCCATATTCACCTTGTACGTAACAAATACTGTGTCGGTCGTATTCAACAGTACGCCGCGGGGATTGATTCCGCTATAGTACCACGGTCCTGGTGTAATGTTACCGCTGCTGTTTACTGTGAACTGTTGGTTTCCGTCGCCGCGGTTATACGGATGCTCGTAATTGTATCCGTCACGATCATCATTCCAACCCGGGAAGCGTGTCACCGCTCCCGCTGAATCCATGTCGATGAAATATTTGTATTGCAGAAGATCACCGCTTGTGCCGGTGTACGATGCGTTTGCAAAGTACGTTGCCGTTGTAAGCGGGTCACGGGAAAGAATAATACGCGGTGTTCCTCCCCAACCGTTCATCCCACCACGGACTTCCATTGTGTCTTTGTTGGCGGGCAGGAACCAGCCGAGTTGAAGAAACGCTGTCATATCTACTTGCCAGCGGATGGTTGCAGTGACCGGCGTGTTCACTACTGAGTCGCGGTCGAACCAAGCAACCGGAATGTTTCCTCCACCAGTTGGGACTACGAAGCTTCGGTTCGGATCACCTTCCCAATCAATTCCACCACGGGCGGTTTTGAAGAATTTATAACTAAGTGTTGTCCCTTGATCGACTGTGTACGTCGTTGTATATATACTATCGGTTGGATTCTTTGCGAGCGCTTGTGATGTATTACTCCAGCCATTATGCGCACCGGGCACGCGTACACTGTCACCTAAATCCGGACGGAATGTGCCTTCCAGCATTTTCACGCGCATATTCACCTGGAATTTGACAGGAACGGCCGTGCTGATTACCGAATCACGATTGAACCAAACCGGTGCAACGGTCTGTGCACCCGCAACAACGATGCGAACACGATTCGGATCGCCTTCCCAATCAACGCCGCCACGAGGGGTCTTGAAGAATTTGTAATTCACGGTATCGTTGGTTGGACGTGAAAGCGTTGCGCGGGCCATACTATCGACGCCTGTGTAAGTCATCTTTGTTCCTGCTCCCCATCCGTCGAAACTCCCCTTAATCCAAACTGTATCACCAGGCGGAATGAAATTTCCCCTGCGCATTTGGACCGACATGCGCACCTGGAATGTTACGTTGTTCTGTGCCAACGATGTTTCAATTGCGCCGAACGCAACGAAAACGACCGATAGAACAAACCAACGAAGTAGCTGCTTGTTCATGATGAACCTCCTTGTGTTGATGGAAATGGAAAATGAATTGTGGATTATGTTTTGTAACACTGTTGCAACCTCTGGTTGTGTAGCCATGAAATATTCTCGCCCTCCTTTTTTTGTGAGTGAATGTGGAACCTAGAAGTCCAGACGAAAACCCATGAAAAAGAAAACCACCAAGTCGCCAAGACACCAAGAAGTTCCGGTTCTTCTTTTTTTGAAGTTTTTTCATTCAATTTCACTTGGTGCCTTTGTGACTTGGTGGTTAATTTTCTATCCCGGGCTTTTCAACCAGACTTCTAGAATAAAATTCCCAATGCAAATTTGTGAACGTTATCGATGCGGGCGAACCGTTGGTAACCGTAATCGAATTTGATCGTCAGGTTGCCGCTGATGGGATAGCGCAACCCGGCGCCCGCCGAGAATCTCTCCTCGCTATCACGCTGACCGAGCGCTTTGTAACCGCCCCGGAGAGCCAGCGTGTTGTTAAAAACGCTGTACTCGCCTCCGAGACTTACGCTTTCCGAATTATCGTTCGGATGTTGTGCATCCACCACCAGCACAAGTCGTTGATCTTCCGTGTTGATGGCTTCGTACGCAAAGCCGATCCGCAGGTTCAGCGGCAGATCGAAGTCATCGGTTGCAAGAAATCCGTTGATGTTTGCATTGTTGCCCGCGTTCGATGTAATATCTTTCGTGACGAGTAAATCGTCGCCGGTAATTTTCATCTTCGTTCCAAAGTTGGAAATCCCCGCTCCGAATTTCAATCCGGGAAACGGCGTGCTGAACAGCGTTCCTATATCCACAGCAAAACCATTTGCATTGGAATTCGAGATGTGTTCGTTCACGAATTTGAAACTGCCGCCGAGGGAAAACCATTCGGTGAGCTGCTTGGCATACGAAACTCCGACTGCAATACTTCCAACACTGAAGAACTGTCCGGTCCCATCAGGACGATCTTCGGTGGTCTTCTCCATGTCCGCCATGTTCATCGATGTGAAGCTAACGCCAATCGTTCCGAACCCCTCTATAGGCATAACAACTCCGCCGTAATTAAAGTTGATGTCCGCAAGCCAATCCGCATGGGAAAAAAGCGCCTCGGATTGAAATATACCCGCCAAACCCGCAGGATTCCAAAACATCGCAGACGCATCGTTGGCAACGGCAACAAATGCACCGCCCATACCAACTGCCCGCGCCCCTACCGGTATGCTGAGAAATTTAGCGGAGGTGGTTCCGACTTTTGTTACCTGCTGGGCATTGAGCTGAGAGACAGCCATCGTCATCGTTGCCACAAGCATTACTGAAATTCTCGTTCTCGTATTCACGACATTCTTCCTTTCAGATTTTTATGGCTACTTGATGAGCGCAAATTTGCCGACTTTCTCTCCAAGTCCGGGCGCGTCGAGATGGTAGATGTAGACACCAAACGCGACTGAGAGATTGTCGCGCGTCAGCAAGTCCCAAAATGCTGTTCCATCAAGGATATTGCTTTCATGCTCGATCGTCTTTACCAACTCTCCGCTTACCGTATAAATACGGATGGTACATTTTTGCGGAAGGTGCGTAAAGTGGATTTGCCGTTCACCGCGACCGCTGCTGTATATATTCTTCGGTTCCCACGAGGCTGTGGCAATGTATGGATTGGGCACAACCTTGATCTTATCCAATTCACTCTTCGCAAGCTTCTGATCCACGGTTTGTGCTTTCGTCGTGAACTCAAAAATGTCCGTGCTGCGGAAAAGCTTTGAGAGAACGACAGTCAGCGTATCGCCGGAACGGGGGCGTTGCAGGTTTGCATTAAACCCTAATTGCAAACTCCACGTCGCCACAAGCGAGTCGCGCAAATCCTTCTCAAAGAAAATAATAACATCGCTGTTTATCTGGCCAAGGAAGTCGAGCCCCGCGCTGAATACCCCGGCTCCTCCGCCCAGATCTTTTTCAAAGAATGCGAAGTCAATTTTCTTGTTCTCGCTCGTATTGAGCACCTTGAAGTTGACCGGAATCGCCGGTGGGAACAACTCCGGATCACGGATGTTGTACGACTTTGATGTGTCTGTTCCCACCGGCCCGAAGATAATGCGATAGTCATTCGGTTTTTGTAACCCTTTAAGGAAACCACCAACCCACTGCCGGAAATCATATGAGAAGATGCTGTCCCTGCTCCACCGACTGAGTAGTGAATTGACGCCAAAGTTTTTTTCATTCTTCACGGTCAAACGGAATCCATCCACTAACGGCTGTTCGACGGAATCTGCAAGGAAGCGGCTCTTGTTGATAATGATTCTCTCGCCGGATGTTACATCGGCAAGGGTGAATGACTTCGTCTTGAACGTATCAGGTGCGCCGGTGCTGGGATCGCCGGCAAGGATAGTGTCTTCAAACGTTACGCGATACCGGTGATTGTCGAGAATCCTTGTCGGGTCAACAATTGTGTAGTCAAGAATTCCTGTCGTCGTCCCGGAAACCAGTTGAATCCTGCTGACGCTGGGGCCGACATATCCCGCCACGGGTGCTTCCGGAGTAACGATCGCCACAGCACGTCCAATGGAGCGAATAGTCCCCGTCACCTGATCGATGCTGAGGCGGAGATTACTTTCCGCGGGTGTAAGATTGAGAAACCGTGCGGGCTGACCGAGAGGAACTCTCAGAGGCAAGTTAACAGCGCCGCGGTCGTACGCACGAACAACGTAAAAATATTTCTGTCCGTTCTGCACAGTCGTGTCGATGAAGCTATGCCGCAAGCCGCTGTCATTTCCAAGATCATATTGCAGGCCCTTGTATGCAACGGGATGAAGACCACGCAGCCCATCTTTAAGATCGAACGTGGCAATCTCCTTCAGCCATGGCGCAGGACTTCCGTACGCGTCTTTTAAAATCCTCGCATCTTCGAACGCGGGATCTGTAGCGCGAAAGACCTTGTATCCTTCGAAATCCTTTACGATTGTTCCCGTTACTCCACTCAGGAATTTGTCTTCGGATTGCTCGGCTGCATCATCCCAATAGAGCGTCACACGTTTGTTTCCCGGGACAGCAATAACATTAGGCTCGGCGGGCGCTTGTGCAAATTTATAATCTTGCGTGTAGGCAAGCACAGCCGTTTCGCGTTTGCTCTTTATACTTTCTTTGGCTCCACTCAGGTCAGCATTTCCCGCCCGTATCGCATCGCCCATAACAACGGCAATCGAGATGCGTTCGATCTGTCCGGGTTTGAGCGGGAAGACACCCGACGACACAAACAAATCATATTCCCCGGCACGAATAAGGGCGGGGTCGATGAATTTGCCGGGCAGCATGTACTTCGCCCAGAAGCCGGCGTCAGCCGTGGTATTGGTAAGCGTTCCGGCCGGATCGTACTGCACGTTCGTGAGTCCGATTTGATCCGCTTCTGCTACGTCCACCTTATCTGTGTTTGGTTCTCCGGGGAATGACGTCCCGACTCCTGATGTAGGTTTTCCGTCCCCTTCTCCCGGATCGTGTGTGTCTAACACGCCGTCAAGCCCGACATCGTCCGTTGATACATTCCAATCACCGTCGTTATCAATGCCGTCGTTGCGCGACTCCTCCACCATCTCATCCATCTTCTCATCTACCCCGGCGTTCTTAACTCCATCGCGGTTGATGTAATGCTTACCCAAATCTTCCGCACCAAGATCGTACAGAACCACGTTCGTTCCCGGTACGCGATATCTGCGATAGGGATCGGTGGCTGCCTGCGTTATCATGGCTTGTGTTACAACCGGAAGCGATGACGAATATAATGTATCGTTGTCGTTGTCGATATTGTCGGCAAAGCGTTTTCCAAGATCTTCCGTACCTACATCGATAAGGAAAATCGATTCCTGCTTGAACGGAGGATTCGCGGTCCAGAACGGATCCGTCTCCGGATTCGGCGGCCAACGTTTCCATGCGTCCGTTACCGCCTGATTGATGATCTGTTGTGTGATCACGGGACTGCCTGGCTCTCCATCATCATTGTTGTCGATGCCGTCTGCGAATCCGACACCGCGTTGAACACCGAACGCGATATGCGTCGAATCTTCATCGATCAATCCGTTGTGGTTGTTATCAATCTGATCGCCGGAAGCCTCAATGGAGGTTCCGGAGATTCTTGCAGCAAACATATCGAAGGTTACTTTCGGTCCGGTAAGAAATTCCGGACTATCACCGTCGTTGTCAATCCGGTCTACAGCATTTCCCGGAGTCTCGAGGTATAATGTTCCAGCTCCGCCTACAAACGCCCCCGCAAATGCAGGGTTCGAGGAGACTCCGTCGGCATCAAGAGAAAATGCAATGTCGAGCACAAGATCGAAATCAGGTTTATCATCCTGCGAATCACCATCACCGCCAACGAAGTCCGCAAGCCACAACGTAACGCCGAATTTCTTTATCTCTTTCGTGCCATCGTTTTTTAATTCATGGATGAAGAACACAGCGTCAGCAACACTCGCCTGCGACCATTCCAGCGCGCGCACATCGCCGATTATTCCCAACCCCCTTCGGTTCCGGTCTGTTGTGTCCGGCGAATAAGGGAACCGGTCGTAGTTATCATCGCCAACGCGGTAATACAATTCCTGATCGGCGTTGAAAATATTTTTGCCGAAATAGCCGTTCCATTTTCCGCGCCATCCCGGGTCTCCCTGATCGCCTTCTTTGTCGGGCCACGTTTCGGGCCATGTATCCGGCTCATCACTCTTCGCGATGCGCTGCTTCGTCGGATTCCAATACGGCTTGGGGTTACCTATTGGGTTGATATTCCAGTCCGCACCCGTTGCAGGGCTGGAATGATAAGAGGGCCATTCGACAATCTGCGTGGTTTGACCTGTGTTGTCAACAACTTCCCCTCCGAGAAATAACCCGACAAGCGCCACGTACATGCGCCCTGTATTTTTCGGATACTCGTAGGGAACACCGGCATTGCCTCCCGTTCGTCCCGAGAAGAGAAAGTTGAACACGCTCGTCCGGAGATTGTTGCCGTCGATTTCCGTTCGGAAGCGATTATTCAAAAGAACCCTTTCCCGGCTGGGCACGTGCTGCACCTGAGCGAGCGAGATGGCTCCAAACATCGCCGTAAGAACCAGGAAGGATATGTATCTTCGAATCTGAATCATGAGGTCATCTCCAAATTAAAAATTCATTTCGATGCCAAGCTGTATTTCACGCGGCTCGGAATAAAATTCCGGGCGCACCAAATATTGCTCCAATGTATTTACGCGATTGCCGCCGGTAACAGTACCGATTCCAAGTTGCGCGGGTGTTGCCGTTGCACGTCCGGTTTCGCCGTATGTATCAATTTCATTCCGACGGTCGAACAGATTGAATATTTTGGCAAACAAACTGAATTCCATTCCGCCAACATCAAAGCTCTTGAACAACCGCAAATCGACAGTATAATTATCCGGCCGACGGCGGCTGTTTCTCTTGATTCCGTTCGAGGCATCCTGTCCCCGTGGATCTGCCTGGTTGATCGATGGTGTGAATGGAAGTCCCGAACCGTACCGTCCGATCACGTACGCACCCCAATCCAACTCTCCGAAGCCGATGCTCAAATTCGCAGTGTGGGTTTGATCCCAATCCAACGGCGTAAGAAACCGCGCCGGCTCAGCGCCACCGGCTGCTGCTGAGGCTTCGTCCTCCGGATTTGAATTATTACCTTCAGCCGTTTGATACGTGTACGAGAAATTCATCGACCAATAATTGCTCGGGCGTTTCGTAACTGAAAGGGTAATGCCACGGATGTTTGAATAATCTCTGTTGATGTACTGCGTGTATTGTGTTGTCGGGTTCGTAAGTTCGCGGACGGGAATTGTTGTTGCCGTTACCCAATCCCGTACATCGCGATAGAAGCCGGTCACGTCAATGCTCATATCGGTTGTAAGCTGTTGTTGAAGTCCAATTTCGTACATGACGGTTTTCTGCGTCTCCAAATCAGGATTGCCGTACACACCTTGAACGCCGGATGCACTTGAGACTTTGAATTCCGGCTTCTGAAAAAGATAGACGAACGACGGGATCTGAAGGAAGTGTCCGTACGAAAAATGCAGAACGCCTTTGTCGGTGATGGGATACGAAATGCCGAATCGCGGACTCAATAAATACTTGGGTTTTGCTTTCTTGTACCATTTGGCCAATCGCTGTTCGAGCGTGAGCGCCTGGTTCTCGGATTTCTGCGGCAGGTACACGTTGGGATCTTGCGGATCTGCCAACACCTTCCCGCGTGAGTTGAAGTAATCGAACCGCATGCCGATATTGACGATCATGTTTTCGTATTCGAGTTTATCCTGAATGTACCCGGAAAACTCGATCGGCTGTTCGGTGTACTCCTCGTAGTTCGGACTTGCGCGTGGAGGAACAGCATGGACTAAAACCTGCGATGCTACAAAAATGTCGTTGTTATACGTTGTGTTGTAATCTTCCAGATACAACCGGTGAAGCCTTCCCTCGAATCCAAGTTTAAGTTGATGCAACTGACTAACCTGATCTGTGTAATCCAATTTTGCAACGCGTGTTTCCGTCGTCCGTTTGAAATGATGATTGTTCGTCCCGAATGTATTGTACGTGTAGGCAGGCTTTTGGGGAAGCCCCGGATCAATGATCTGGCGCGGATCGAGAGGATCTTTAAACAAATACTCTTTGAAGTTCTTCAAAAAATAAGAAACGTTTAATGTGTAGAATGCCGAGGAACCGAGCGTGTGAGTGAGAAGTCCCGAGAGTGTATACCCTCTATCAAACTTTCTCACGTCACCATCGGGAACCAATCGCCAATCACGAGAGTAGTCGCGATAGTCTTGCTTGCTTCCTATTGCACTGAGGTTGAGTTTAATAGCACCCAGATTGAACGTCAGTTTCGCCTGACCGGATAATCTCTCACGATCATTCATTGGAACGGGATTGAACGCAGGATTGATATGCGTGAGCTCGTTGGAACTATTGTAGAATGAGTCGATGGAAACCAAGGCTTTTCCGTTAATGTCGTACGTGCGATTGCCAAAAAGATAGCCATCGGACTTGAAATAGCGTCCGGAGGCATAGAATGTAATATCCTGCATACCCGGTATCGGGCCGCTTACGCTTCCTTCAAGATTTCTGTTCGCCAGCCAGTTCATCCTGTCGATGTTGTAGAAAATATCCTTGTCGGGACTTGCGTAATCACCGGCGTAAAAATTTATGGCTCCGCGATAATTCCTGTCGCCATCTTTTGTCACGATGTTGACAATACCCGACATTGCCTGGCCATATTCCGCGTTGAACGTTCCGCTGATGACCTGCAACTCCTGAATGCCGTTGTTATCCACCTGCACAGCCTGACCGCCGTCGTACACATCCGAAACGGAAACTCCATCCACCCAGTACGCCACTTCACTGGTCCTTCCGCCGCGGATATGAATGCCGCCGCCGCGATCAACCGTAATGCCTGCCTGCAGCGAAAGTACCTCACTCACTTCCGAAACGGGAAGCGACGCAATCGTTGCAGCGTCAACTCTGGATTCAGATGAGGTCAGATCTTTTTTTACGATAGGACGTTCCGCAGTTACAACAACTTCGTCTGCTTGTATATTTTCCGAAGGAAGATCGAAGTTCTGTGTTGTCGTCAGATCCACGGAAACAGAAACGCCGGTCACCGATTGCCTGTTATATCCTACTGACGAAGATATCAGGGTATGTCTGCCGGGGGAAACGTTCAGGATGACGAAATAGCCATCGACATTTGTCGCGGCCCCCAAACGGGTTCCTTCCACCACCACGGATGCCCCGATGATGGGTTCTTTTGTTTGTGCATCGCGCACCGTACCTGCGATCTTTCCGGTTGTACCGGCAATTGCCCCCGCATGAAGTACAACGGCAAGCATGAGCAAGGCAGCCAACACACGAGATTTCATCATGGCGTTTCCTGTTTAATTGATAACGATATTTGCAAGTTCATCATTGTGAATCGTAACTGTTGCCCGCGAGCGTACGCTGTTCACCGACTCTTCGAAGAGCTGTAACTTCTTCGCGCTCGCAAGCATTGCGGAGATTTGTTCTTTCGATTCCTCGAAGCTCTTCGCTTTTCCTTCTTGCTTGGCAAGAATCTTAAACACTCCGAAATACGGGTCGACAAAGTCTGGCCCGATAACGGCTCCGGAGCGAGCGGCAAGAAATTTCTCGCCAAGATTCCCGAACGTCGATTTTGTTCCCCACCCAATTTCTCCACCGCGTTTTGCAGTCGAACGGCGAAGTGAAAATTTATTTGCCAACGCTGCGAAGTCTGCACCGCGTTTCAGTTCTTTCAGCACAGCTTCCGCCTCAGATTTGGTGCGGACAAGAATTTCGGCAACATTCACTTCAGGCGGCGATGCAAATTCCTTCCGCGACTTCTGATACTGTCCGAGCATTGCAGCTTCATCCCATCCCTGCCGGCCAACAGTGTCGTGCACCGACGACATCCATCGTTTCAGAAGATACATATCGCGCATCTTCTTGATTTGAGATTTGGTTTCATTCGCGTCAGCCAGATTTTCGTTGCGTGCCTTCCCGATCAGGACTTCCCGAACAGCGAGTCCCTTTGTGAAATCCTTAAGGCTTGCCTCATCCTTCACCCGGCGCCGCTGACCCTTGGTCGTCTTCGCTGCGCGAACGAGAAAATCCTGAACAGTCCATGATTCGTCTTTGAACTGAACGAGCGTCATTCCCTTCAACGTGTCTCGAAACGATTGCTGTTGTTCAATGGACTGTGGTTCATCAAGAATAAAATTCCAATTCTTCAGGACATAGAAAACAGCCTTGTCATTAAAATGCGCATCGAGGCCTTTTGCGATTCCATGTCCGGCTTCCGTAATTAGCCGGAGAGTTTTCTTTTCGATGATCGCACGCTCAAGTTTGTCTTTTGCCTTTGCGTAATCCATCTCGGAAGGAAGTGGATTCGAAACTTTGTCCATCACCTGAATAATTCCAAACCCAACTTTGAGCCGGACCGGTTCTGAAATTTGTCCTATGCCCATTGAGTAGGCCGCCGCTTCGTACGCAGGCTCCATATCTCCCCATGAAAAGTAGCCGAGATTACCGCCGTTGTTTGCAAGTCCCGGATCTTCAAACACATCCTTTGCGAGAGAATCAAATGTTGCGCCCTTCATGAGCGCTGAGCGTAATGTTTTCGCCGCCTCTTCTGTCTCAGCGTAGAGGTAACGGGTTTTCACTTTCATGTTATACGCCCGGAATTCATTTTGCAGTTCTTCTTCGCTCACCTGAATTGTATCCGTTGAGATCCGTTTCGCGTATGTATCCAGCAGAGCCTGCGATTGAATCTCTTCATGCTTCCGTCGGTACGCTTCGTCGCTGTCGAATCCCTGGCGCGAGCAATCCGCAAATATCAACCGCTCATTAATCATATTGTCCAAAATCTTTTGCCGCAAGATGATGTTGTCGCGTTGTCCGCCCTGCGACATATAGGCTTGATACCTTTCCTTGAATTCTTCCGCCGTGACTTTTTCACCGTTCACTTCGGCAACAATATTTTCTTTAGTTCGATTACATCCAACCAACCCCAACAGAAACAGAAAAGCGAAGAACAGTGATTTCACTTTGCCTTCGCTTGCAAAACGACTCCCGATTTTCCCTTCATCTGGACGGTCAGGGTTTTCTGCCGGATTGAAATCTGTGTGGAGTTAAGAACATTCTTCCATTTCAATCCAGCCAATTCATTTGTCAGAGGAACCTCTATATTCTGATCGTCTTTCGAATTATTCAGGATGACGACCGCATGATCACGTTCAAAGGAGCGTTGGTACGCACACACGTTCGACTTATCATTTGTTGGGAGCGCCATGAAACTTCCGCGTTTCAGAGCCGGACTCGAAAGACGCAGGTGAATCAGGCGAGAATAGTACGAGAACAGATCCCTGTCGAAGACATTTGCATCAACAGGCCGGTCCAAGCCAAAAGGATGACGCGCCTCTTTTTCGAATTTCATATCGGCCCATAACATTGGCTTACGTTCATCCGGATCGTCGGCTCCCCACATGCCGGCTTCGTCGCCGTAGTACACAGTTGGGGCGCCGGGATATGTCATCTGAAACAACACCATGAGCTTTTGAGTCTTGATTTCGTCGGCGTTGGGTTTGCGGACGTTGTAGTCTTTGTTGTCATTGACGTTCACATTCTTGTCGTACTTCGTATCCGGATTCACAATTTGTGATGAAAGCCTGTCA